>JAHEBY010000152.1 GCA_024642025.1 Comamonadaceae bacterium
GGTGAAAACAGTACCACGGGAACTTTGCGCAGCCCGTTTTCCAGCACCTGATCCAGGCAGGCCGCAAGTGGCTCCGCCATCATCACCATGCCGGGCCCGCCACCGTAGGCACGATCATCCACGCGCTTGTAGTTACCCTCAGCAAAGTCACGCAGGTTGTGAAGCTGAACATCAACCTGCCCCGACTCAAAGGCCCGCCGCGTTACGCCTACGGACAAAAATGGCTTGAACAGCTCGGGGAATATCGTGACAACATCAAAGCGCATGATGCAGATTCGGCTTAGTAGTCAGGCTGCCAATCGACCCATATTCGGCGCCCCGCGAGGTCAACGTCGTCCACATATGCGGCCACAAAAGGTATCAGGCGCTCAAGCAGCTTGCCATCTTGCTGAAAGGCCAGCACCAAAACCGTTTGCGGCCCGGTAGACAACAACTCCCTGACTTGCCCCAGGGTGACGCCTTCACGATTGATCACGTCCAGACCGATCAGGTCCACCCAGTAGTATTCATCCGTTGCGACGGCAGGAAAGCTGGCGCGGGAGATAAATATGCGGGCGCCGCGCAGCGCTTCGGCAGCATCCCGATCGTCCACCGCGCTGGCCGAAGCCACTACCGTATCTGAATGAACCTTTGCTTCGCTGATCAGCAACTGGTGCGTACCCGAAAAGGTCTTGGCACCTTGCTCCGCAGGCAGCAAATACCAGCTTTTAGACGAAAAAAGCGCCTCTGGCGAGGCGCTATAGGGCAAAACCTTGAACCAGCCTTTAATGCCCCAGGCATCTGTGATGCGACCGACTTCTACGGCATCGGCTGGTAGTTCAGCGATTTTCAGGCCAGATGGCGTCATAGGCTCTGGCCCGCTGCCCGCGCGCCGTGCGCTTGCAGCAAAGACCTATCAGACCGACCTTTTTAGGCGGCCTTTTTTGCTGCCTGATCAATCAGCCGCTGGACGGTAGGTGAAGCCTGGGCGCCAACGCCTGTCCAGTAAGTCAGACGGTCTTGGGCGATACGAATGCTTTCTTCGTTAGGCTTGGCGATCGGGTTGTAAAAACCCAGGCGCTCGATAAAGCGACCATCGCGACGGCTGCGCTTGTCAGCCACAACAATATTGAAAAACGGGCGGGCTTTGGCACCGCCACGGGCGAGTCGAATGACGACCATGATTTATCCTTCGGGGTTGGCAGGAAATTTTTCTTGCCTTATTGCTTCAACGCCAGATTTCAACGTTGAGACACGTAACATGACCACCCGGCCAGCAACACGTTGAAAAGCCTTCCATTATATCCCGATTGATCCATGCTTACCATCAGACCCAGCCGAGATGAAGACCTCGACACCATTACAGCCATTTATGCCCGCCATGTGCTCGACGGAACGGGCACTTTCGAAATCGTGCCCCCCAGTCTGGCGGAAATGACAGCCCGGCGCGCCGACGTCTTGACCAAGGGGTTGCCATTTCTGGTGGCGCAAGACGGGGCTCAAGTCATCGGCTATGCCTATTGCAATTGGTTCAAGCCACGCCCGGCCTACAGATTTTCCGCCGAAGATTCCATTTATCTGGCCACCGAAGCGCAGGGCAAGGGCCTCGGCAAGCTTCTGCTGGCTGAATTGATGGCGCAGGCCGAGCGATCCGGCATACGCAAGCTGATTGCAGTCATTGGCGACTCGGCCAACACAGGGTCAATCAGGGTTCACCAGACGTTGGGTTTTTCGCATGTTGGAACGCTGAAGTCTTGCGGCTGGAAATTTGATCGCTGGCTGGACGTTGTCATGATGGAAAGAACCCTTGGCGCAGGCGACTCAACACCTGCCGCCCCTGAAGCTGCTGTGACCCTATGAAAAACAAGACCGTTGCTGCCTGGCTGGCATTTCTGGGCGGGCCGCTCGGCTTGCACCGTTTTTACCTAAATGGCACAGGCGATGTGCTCGGCTGGGGTTTGCCTATCCCCACCGCTTTGGGGCTTTATGGCGTTCAGCGCATGCAGACCTACGGCGTCGACGACATGCTGGCTTGGGCGCTGATACCGTTATTGGGCTTCACTATCGCAAGTTGTGCCTTGATGGCGATTGTGTATGGCCTGACATCCATCGAAAAATGGAACGCCCGGTTCAATCGCACGGCAGCGCCCGACTCCCTTGCCGGACAAACCACCTGGCTGACCATTGGCGCCGTGGTGCTTGCCCTGCTGGTGGGCACCACGGTATTGATGGCCTCCATCGCATTTAGCATCCAGCACTATTTTGAGTACCAAATCGAGGAAGCGCGCAAGATATCGCAATAAATAGGACCTTAGCCCCCGTCCAATATGCGTAAACAGCTATTTAATATATAGCAAATGGGCAGGCTGGCGAGTGACCTAGAAAACCTGAAAACTCACCCAATAGGCGAGCGCCGCCACCAGAGCACTGGCCGGAATGGTGAGCACCCAGGCCCAGATGATGTTGCCGGCCACACCCCATCGCACTGCGCTCGCCCGCTGCGTGGCCCCCACGCCGACAATCGCGCCGGTGATGGTGTGGGTGGTTGAAACCGGAATGCCCAGCACTGCAGCCATGAATAGCGTGATGGCGCCACCGGTTTCGGCACAAAAGCCATGGACTGGCTTGAGTTTGGTCAACCGCTGCCCCATGGTTTTGACAATACGCCAGCCGCCGAACATGGTCCCCAAAGCAATGGCCGAATAGCAGCTGAGGATGACCCAGCTCGGCGGCGCCTTGTCACCCACCGATGTGTAACCGGTTGCGATCAGCAACATCCAGACAATGCCGATGGTCTTTTGCGCATCATTTCCGCCGTGCCCGAGGCTATACGCGCCGGCAGATACAAGTTGAAGCCGCCTGAACCATCTGTCCACTCGGCTCGGCGTGGTTCGTCTGAAAGTCCACGCCACTGAGATCAACATCAACGAGCCAAGCAGAAACCCCAGCAAAGGCGCGACAAAGATAAACACCAGCGTCTTCATTACGCTGGCAAACACCAGGGCAGAAGCTCCGGCTTTCGATATGACTGCACCCACGATGCCACCTATCAAAGCGTGCGATGAGCTGCTTGGAATCCCGTAATACCAGGTAATGAAATTCCAGCTGATGGCACCAACCAGGGCGCCAAACACGACGTGCACGTCTACAACGCCTGGATCTGCCAAACCTTTGCCTATGGTGGCGGCCACCGACAGCTTGAATATGAAGATGGCGATGAAGTTGAAAAACGCCGCAAACAGCACGGCTTGTCCGGGCTTCAAGACACCGGTAGAAACGACGGTGGCGATGGAGTTGGCCGCATCATGAAAACCGTTCAGAAAATCAAACACCAGTGCCAGAGCCACCAGCAGGACCACAACCCACAAACCCAGTTGAGCGGATGCCATTTGCGCCTGACTCAGGAATTCTCGAGGACAATGCCCTCAATCACGTTGGCAACGTCTTCACACTTGTCGGTAATGGTTTCCAGCAGTTCGTAGATGGCCTTGAGTTTGATCAGCTCGCGCACGTCCGGCTCTTCGCGAAACAGCTTGCTCATGGCGCTGCGCATGATGCGATCAGCGTCGGACTCGAGCTGGTCGATTTCCTCGCAAGTCTTGAGCGCGGCCTGCGCTGTAGCATGGTCCGAGATTCGGTCCAGCATGTTGACGGCATCGCGAACACGCTCACAACAGCGCACGCTGACACTTGTGAGCCGCACGATTTCTTCGGTCATGTGGTGCACGTCGTAAAGCGCCATGGTCTCGGCCGAATCCTGAATGAGGTCGGCAATATCGTCCATGGTGTTGATCAGTGTGTGGATTTGCTCACGATCGATCGGCGTGATGAACGTGACGTGAATTGCCTTGTTGACATCGTGCGTGACCCGATCGGCCGCCCGCTCGGCATTGTCGACATCCTGATTGAATTTCTGGCGCAAATTGGTGTCGCCGTAGTTGTCCACCAGCTTGGCAAAGGCACGCGCGGCCTCTACGATCCGGTCTGCGTGCTGGTTGAACATCTCAAAAAAGTTACCCTCGCGCGGCAACAGTTTGGCAAGCAGCATGGAACTCTCCGACTTGGAAGTAAGTCCGTCAGTTGACGGTTTGGTGACAAGTTTATGACGCCGTGCAGTGTAACCGCGTCAATTCGCCCGAAAAATAAAAAATACAGCCCCCACCATGCAAAGCGCCGCCCACAAATAGTCAAGCTTCAGGGGCTCCTTCATGAAGATCATGGCGAACGGCACGAATACGGCCAGCGTGATGACTTCCTGCAATATCTTGAGCTGCCCAAGGCTGAGGCCCGCTTGCTGAAAGCCGATTCGGTTGGCCGGCACCTGCAGCGCGTATTCGAACAGCGCAATGCCCCAGCTCACCAGCACCACAACGTACAACGGGCTGCTTGCAAGATTCTTCAAATGGCCGTACCAGGCGAAGGTCATGAAAAGATTGCTGCCGATAAGCAGCAGCACCGTTTGCACTGTCAGCGGAATGGATTGAAGGACGTTCATGGTTCGAAACTAAAGAAGTAAAAAAACCTCACGACTTCCGTCGTGAGGTCTCATGATTGAGGCGTGCCCGTTGTACGTCAGGCGGTGGCATCAGCCTTTACGGTAGCCGCGGCACTGGTGTAGTCCTCGACCTGATCAAAGTTGAGGTACTGATAAATCTGGCCACTAGCTTTGTCCAGCACGCCCATATCGGCCAAGTATTCGGCTTTGGTGGGAATGCGTCCAAGCTTGGAGCAAATGGCGGCGAGCTCCGCGCTGCCCAAATACACGTTGCTGTTCTTCCCCAGGCGATTGGGGAAGTTTCGCGTAGACGTAGAGAACACCGTGGCGCCTTCTTTCACCTGCGCCTGGTTTCCCATGCACAGACTGCAACCAGGCATTTCCATGCGCGCACCCGCACTACCCAGCACGCCGTAATGTCCTTCTTCAGTGAGCTGTTTGGCATCCATCTTGGTGGGCGGCGCCATCCACAGCTTCACAGGGATGTCGCGCTTGTTTTCCAGCAGCTTGGACGCTGCGCGGAAGTGCCCGATATTGGTCATGCAGCTACCAATAAAGACTTCATCGATCTTGGCGCCCGCAACATCGGACAGGGTTTTCACGTCGTCCGGATCGTTCGGGCACGCCACGATAGGCTCATGAATCTCCGCAAGGTCGATTTCGATGACGGCTGCGTACTCGGCGTCGGCGTCGGCCTTGAGCAATTGTGGGTCAGCCAGCCAGGCCTCCATGGCCTTGATGCGGCGGTTGATGGTGCGCACGTCCGAGTAGCCCTGCGAAATCATCCACTTGAGCATGGTGATGTTGCTGTTGATGTACTCGATGATGGGTTCCTTGTTGAGGTGAACCGTGCAACCACCGGCGCTACGCTCGGCGGAGGCATCACTCAGCTCAAACGCCTGCTCCACTTTGAGATCTGGGAGACCTTCAATTTCCAGCACCCGGCCCGAGAAGATGTTTTTCTTGCCTTGCTTGGCCACCGTCAACAAACCGGCCTTGATGGCGTAAAGCGGGATCGCGTTGACCAGATCGCGCAGCGTCACTCCGGGCTGCATCTTGCCTTTGAAGCGCACCAACACGCTCTCGGGCATATCCAGCGGCATCACGCCGGTGGCAGCACCAAAGGCGACCAGGCCGGAACCCGCTGGAAAGCTGATGCCAATGGGGAAACGCGTATGGCTGTCGCCACCGGTGCCGACCGTATCGGGCAGCAACATGCGGTTGAGCCAGCTGTGGATGATGCCGTCGCCCGGGCGCAGCGGCACACCTCCGCGGGTGCTGATGAAGTCGGGCAACTCATGGTGCATCTTTACGTCGACCGGCTTGGGATAAGCCGCGGTGTGGCAGAAAGACTGCATCACCAGGTCGGCGCTGAAGCCCAGACAAGCCAGGTCTTTCAGCTCGTCGCGCGTCATCGGACCCGTGGTGTCCTGCGAGCCCACACTCGTCATCTTGGGTTCGCAGTAGGTACCGGGGCGAACCCCCTGCTGATTGCCTTTCACGACTGGCAGGCCGCAGGCGCGACCCACCATCTTTTGTGCCAGCGTATAGCCTTTTTTGGTATCCGCCGGGTTTTGAGGCAAACGGAACAACGTGCTCACGGGCAGCTTCAGTGCTTCCCGAGCCTTGGCAGTCAGGCCACGACCGATGATGAGCGGAATGCGCCCGCCAGCACGGACTTCATCGAACAGCACATCGCTCTTGACCTTGAATTCAGCAATGGTTTTACCGTCCTTGATGGCTTTGCCTTCGTAGGGCATGAGCTCAATCACATCACCCATGTTCATGGCGCTGACGTCCAGCTCGATAGGCAGCGCGCCCGAGTCTTCCATGGTGTTGTAAAAAATGGGGGCAATCTTGCCACCCAGGCACACTCCACCGAAGCGCTTGTTGGGAACAAACGGGATGTCTTCGCCGGTGAACCACAGCACCGAATTGGTAGCCGATTTACGGGATGACCCGGTGCCCACCACATCGCCCACATAGGCCACCAAATTGCCTTTGGCTTTG
>JAHEBY010000153.1 GCA_024642025.1 Comamonadaceae bacterium
GACAACTCCCGCCCACCCGGAAAAGGATTTGAAGCGTGCCACAACAACGGCATAAACAAAGAGTCCGATAACGATAGAAGGTGCTGACAACAATATGTCATTTACAAATCGGGTCAGATTGGCCAACCAGCCCTTGGTATCAAACTCAGCCAGGTAGATGCCAGCCATAACTCCAATCGGAGCGCCAACAAATGTCGCCAGTAAAACCATCAGAAAGGAGCCGTATATGGCATTGGCAAGTCCGCCAACCTCGTTTGGCGGCGGCGTCATTTCAGTTAGTGCGGCCATGCTCAAGCCGCCAACACCCAAGCGCACGGTTTCAATCAATATCCAGAACAACCAGAACAGGCCAAAGAGCATTGCCAGTAGAGACAACGACAAGGCAATCTGATTCACCAGCTTCCTTTGAGCATATCTGGTGGCGCGAGTGGCTTCGATCGCAGCAGACTGAAGCAAACGATCTCCCGTGGTCATGTTTTCGCTCCTTCGTTTTTCTTCAGGCGCGAAAGGAGTAATTTCGACAAGGTCAGCACGACAAACGTAATGAAGAACAGAACAAGGCCAAGATACATCAGAGCGGCTTGATGCAGCCCCTCACCCGCTTCCGCAAACTCGTTGGCCAGCGCAGATGTAATGCTGTTGGCAGCCTGAAAGAGGCTCAAGGAATCGAGTTGATTGAAATTACCGATGACAAAGGTAACCGCCATGGTTTCCCCAATGGCACGCCCCAAGCCCAGCATGATGCCGCCGATCACGCCAGCTTTGGTGTAGGGCAGAACAACCTTGGAAACCACTTCCCACGTCGTCGCACCAAGACCATAGGCCGACTCCTTGAGCAACGTAGGCGTTACCTCAAATACGTCTCGCATCACCGCAGCTATAAACGGAATGATCATGATGGCCAGAATAATCCCGGCCGACAGGATGCCGATACCCACGGGCGGCCCGGAAAATAGCGCCCCCAGATACGGTACGTGACCGAAAAGCGCCTGCATGGGCTGTTGCACATAGGTGGACAACACCGGGCTGAAAACGAGCAATCCCCACATGCCATAGACGATAGACGGAACAGCGGCAAGCAATTCAATCGCGGTTCCCAACGGGCGTTTGAGCCACGCTGGGGAGAGCTCGGTCAAAAAGAGCGCGATACCGAAACTGACAGGAACGGCAATCAGCAACGCGATAAACGATGTCATCAACGTCCCGTAGATCATGACCAGACCGCCAAAGTCCTCCTGAACCGGGTCCCAAGTGCTGGAAGTCAGAAAACCCAGCCCGTATTTATTTATGGCGGGCCAGGCGCTGATAGCCAGCGATGTCAGAATCGCAACCAGAATGGCAAGCGTAAATACCGCCGCCCCTTTGGCCACCCAGCCAAAGATGCGATCAGCCAGCGGCCCCGAGCGGGCCACTTTCATTGGAGGAGGCTTGGTCATCACACGTCCCGGTAGCAAGTTGATTCGGTCTGTTGGCAACTCATTGGCCGGAAGTGTAGATGACACGCGATTCCCCCTGATTTTTTGACTGGTCCGGCGTTCACCAGACTACTTCATGGCGACAGGCTTTCCAGAGGCGTCCGTAACCTTGGCCCAGGCCTTTTCAATGGTCGGAATAACGTTGTCGGGCATTGGCACATAGTCCAGCTCAGAGGCTGTTTTACCGCCATTTTTATAGGCCCAGGTAAAAAACTTGAATGCTTCAGCTGCGTTGGCCGGATTGTCCTGCTTCAAGTGCATCAGGATAAACGTGGCTGTGCTAATAGGCCAGGCGTTCTTCCCGGGCTGATCTGTGATCAATTGATAGAACGACTTGTTCCAGTCAGCACCAGCGGCGGCGGCCTTGAAAGTCTCGTCGTCTGGCGACACGAACACGCCGTCACGGTTTTTCATCTGCGTGTAGGTCATCTTGTTTTGTTTGACATACGAATATTCGACGTAGCCGATGGAGTTCGGCAGGCGGTTGACAAAAGCGGCGACGCCTTCATTGCCCTTACCGCCAGCGCCCACTGGCCAGTTCACCGCAGTGCCCTCACCTACCTTGGCCTTCCACTCGGGGTGAACGCGACTCAGGTAATTAGTGAAATTGAAGGTTGTGCCTGATCCGTCTGCGCGGCGCACCGGCGCAATTGCAGCATCTGGAAGCGCCAGACCGGGGTTTAGCGCCTTGATGGCCGGATCATCCCACTTGGTGATTTTGCCGAGGTAAATGTCGCCCAACACCTGCCCGTCTAGCTTCATCTGGCCGGGCGCAATTCCCTTGATATTGACGACGGGCACCGTGCCACCGATCACGGTAGGAAACTGAAACTGTCCCTTTTCTTTCAGAACCTCGTCAGTTTGGGGCATATCGGACGCGCCAAAATCGACCGTTTTGGCGTCAATCTGCTTGATACCTGCGCCAGAACCTACTGACTGGTAGTTCACCTTCACACCAGTCGCCTTGTTGTACTCTGAAGCCCATTTGGAGTAGACGGGCGCTGGAAAACTGGCACCTGCTCCTGTAATGGATTGCGCGCCGACGTTTGTTGTAAAAGCGATTGCTGCCGTTGCAGCGGCAGCAACAAATGAAAACTTGAAACTTGATGGCATAGGACTTCCTTTCGGGTTAGATACATTTCGCTTGTTTCGCAGTTCCAACTGTAAGAATCTTTTGTGACAACAACATGACATGGGCCATATCGAATATCACCTCAAATTCACAAAACCGTCACCGTATCGACCTAGCATGGCATCAGCCGTCGCCCAGCGTTTTGGGGAAGGCCTCTATATTTGCCAGACACCCTACATCGTGAAAACCACTATTCGGAATATGAATATGAAAAATTTTGCAAGTCGTACGCGCCGACAGGCACTCCAGTTTCTCGCCAGCGCACCGGTACTGCCGCTCGGCGCATTGGCAAGTGGCTCGCTGCTGTCAGCCTGTGCATCGAGTGGCGCGAGACCTAACGCGACAACCGCTGGCGTTTCCATCACGTTTACCCCGATGGCTGCACCCGGCATGACCAACGCCGCGGCCATGGCAACAACCACCGTGGGATCGACCCTCCAAGTTAGTGGCCCCGATGGAAAATCACAGTCATACAAACTCGCTTACCAGCCGTTTTTTGTAACCGGGGATCGGGTGCCCGACGGTAAAGGTGGCACCACCCTTGCAGGCGGTTACTACGATATCCTGAACAAACCAATAGTGGACCGTTCGGTATTCGGCAAGGAGCGTCATTTCTTCTCTGATTGCCCTGACGGCTCTTCCTTGCTGCATATGCCAAATGCCAAAGTGCCGGGCGTGAAAGGCAAGGCCGTCTTTGCAGTGGTTCAATTCGAATACACCACGCGCGACCAGAGCGACGCTGCAACCTACGGCACACTCCCGTCTCCCATTGCGGTGCTCACCCTGGATCAGGATCAGGCCACAGGCAAGCTCACCCTCGTGAAGTATCACAACGTCGACACATCATCTGTGAATGGTCTGTGGATTACATGCGGCGCAAGCCTTTCCCCTTGGAACACACATCTATCGAGCGAGGAATACGAGCCGGACGCGTTCGACGCCAAAGACAAGCGTTTCGCAGCATTTGGCAAAAGCCTGTTTGGCAGCGAAGGCGTAGCCAACCCCTACCACTACGGGCACTTGCCCGAAGTTACCGTCCATCCCGACGGCACAGGCTCCATCAACAAGCACTTCTGCATGGGCCGAATTTCCCATGAACTGGTGCAGGTCATGCCGGACAAACGCACTGTTCTGATGGGTGATGACTACACCAATGGTGGTCTATTCATGTTTCTGGCGGACAAAGCTGAAAACCTCTCCGCTGGAACGCTGTATGTTGCCAAGTGGAACCAGACATCAGCGGCGGGACCAGGCAGTGCCAAGTTAACCTGGATGAAGTTGGGCCAGGCCACCAGCAAAGACATCGAAAGCATGGCAAACACATTGAAACCGTCGGACATCATGGATGTCAAAACCGGCGATCCAAAAGACGCAAGCTTCACAAAAATTCCCTACTCTGGAAAATTCAACTGGATCAAAGTCATGCCCGGAATGGAAAAAGCCGCTGCATTTCTGGAAACACATCGCTACGCGGCATACAAGGGCGCGAGTCTGGGATTTACCAAAATGGAAGGCACAACCGTCAACGCCAAAGACAAGGTAGCCTATTCCGCGATGAGCTATATCCAGCAGTCCATGGTTGACGGAACAACCGACATCAAGGTGCAGGGCCCGAAATCTGGCGCCGTGTACGCCCTGAACCTCACAGGCGGGCAAAAGGACTTGGGTGGCGAGGCCATCAACAGCGAATGGGTGCCGGTTGATATGGCAGCGCCAGCCGCACTGATTGGCGAAGATCTCACGACGCCGGATGCTCTGGGCAACACATCGCACGCTGACAAGATTGCGAACCCTGACAATATCAAATTCTCGGAAAAGTTACGCACCCTTTTCATTGGCGAAGACAGCGGTCGCCACATCAACAATTTCCTCTGGGCTTACAACGTGGACAGCAAACAGCTGTCACGCATTCTTTCCTGCCCGGCAGGCGCTGAGTCGACCGGATTGCATGCCGTTGACGACATCAACGGCTGGACATACATCATGAGCAATTTCCAGCATGCAGGTGACTGGGAGAAAGGTCTGCATGACAAGGTTCAGGCAACGCTTGATCCTCTGGTACGAGCAAACTATAAAGACCGTTACGGCGCCGCAGTGGGTTACCTGACTGCCGATCCTGTGGCAATCAAATCGATTTGATCATGGACGCCAGCGATGAAGAGCTCTTTCGACGTATTCGGGCGGACCTGGCAGACAGCTTTGACGAAGAGCTGGAACTTGAGCTGGATGATGAGGATTCACATCTTCCCGACGAAGGAAAGCAGACTAGCCTTAAGGGCTCAGGCAATGAAGCAAGACGCCTTTATTTCCGGGAATTGTTTCGGATGCAGGGTGAATTGGTCAAGCTTCAGGACTGGGTTGTCAAGACAGGGAGCAAAGTAGTCATCCTTTTTGAGGGGCGTGACGCAGCGGGGAAAGGTGGGGTCATCAAGCGAATTACACAACGCTTGAACCCACGGGTATGTAGGGTTGCCGCGCTGCCCGCTCCGAACGACAGGGAGCGCACACAATGGTACTTTCAACGATACGTTTCCCATTTGCCCGCGGCAGGTGAGATCGTGCTGTTCGACCGCAGCTGGTACAACCGCGCTGGCGTCGAGCGTGTCATGGGATTCTGTACTGAAGATGAATACGAGGAATTCTTTCGGACCGTGCCAGAGTTTGAGCGCATGCTGGTCCGATCTGGCGTCAAGCTGATCAAATACTGGTTTTCCATTTCCGACGAAGAACAGCATCTACGATTTCTTGGGCGTATTCATGATCCCCTGAAACAATGGAAGCTCAGCCCGATGGACCTTGAATCCCGCAGCCGCTGGGAAGACTACACCAGGGCAAAAGAAGTCATGCTTGAGCGCACTCATATCGCTGAGGCGCCTTGGTGGGTCGTCCAGGCAGTCGACAAGAAAAAAGCTCGCTTGAATTGCATCCATCACTTGCTTTCGCAGTTACCCTATTCAGACACGGATCATCCACCCATTGTTCTACCGCCACGGGTTAGGCACGACGACTATGTCCGAAACCCCATACCCGACGACATATTGGTGCCCGAAAGGTATTGAGCAAAACCAGGTATCGTCACAATGCTATGCTGCCTGAAAAGTACACATTAAAACTTGTCAGCAGATGCAAAACGGAACCAGACTGGCCGCAGTGGATTTGGGCTCAAACAGTTTCCGCCTGGAAATTGGCAGGCTTGACCACGGGCAATTTTCCCGAACTGAATACATCAAGGAGCCGGTACGCCAAGGCAGCGGGCTAGACGATCAGCGCAACCTGACACCCGAGGCCATGCAGCGGGGTCTGGAATGCCTGGCTCGCTTTGGCGAACGACTGGCCGGTTTCAAAAAACATCAGGTTCGCGCAGTCGCAACCCAGACGTTGCGCGAGGCACGAAACCGCGACGAGTTTCTTCAGAAGGCCAATGAAGCGCTCGGGTTTCCCATCGACGTGATTTCGGGTCGGGAAGAAGCCCGCCTGATCTATCTTGGCGTTGCCAAACTGCTACCGCAGTCATCCGAACGCCGGCTGGTGGTCGATATCGGCGGGCGCTCAACCGAGTTGATATTGGGCTCCGGCTTCGACGCCCGTGCGATGGAGTCCTACAGGGTAGGCAGCATCGCGTGGTCAGCCCGATATTTCTCGGAAGGAAAATTTACTTCTCGCATCTTCAAGACCGCTGAAATCGCGGCCAAGGCTGTGCTGGACGATGCCTTGAACGCCTACCGAAGTGGCACTTGGGACGTGGCCTATGGCTCAGCAGGAACCATTGGCGCGGTAGGGGACATTCTGGCGGCAGCAGGATGGTCAGACGGCTCCGTCAACCTCGCGGGA
>JAHEBY010000154.1 GCA_024642025.1 Comamonadaceae bacterium
GCCAGCACGGTGGTGATGGCCGCTGTGAGCGTGGTTTTGCCGTGGTCAACGTGTCCAATCGTGCCCACGTTCACGTGGGGCTTGGTTCGTGTGAATTTCTCTTTTGCCATTTACATACTCCAAAGAACAGTTTCCCGTGTACAGGTTTAATGTCTGCACGGTGTTGCTTGATCGCCCCGCACGGGAACAGGGCGGCACACTGTCGCAGACAGCTTGAAAAAGTTACTTCGCGCGCGACGCCATGATGGCTTCAGACACGTTACGCGGAGCTTCCGAATAATGCTTGAATTCCATGGTGTAGGTTGCACGACCTTGCGACATCGAGCGCAATGTAGTGGAGTAGCCGAACATTTCGGACAGCGGCACTTCTGCCTTGATGGCCTTGCCGCCACCAACCATGTCTTCCATACCCTGCACCATGCCACGACGTGAGGACAAATCGCCCATCACGTTGCCGGCATAGTCTTCTGGCGTCTCGACCTCAACCGCCATCATGGGCTCCAGAATCACCGGACCAGCCTTGCGACAGCCTTCCTTGAAGCCAAAAATGGCAGCCATTTTGAAAGCCAGCTCGTTAGAGTCCACGTCATGGTAAGAGCCGAAGTGCAGTGTGACCTTGACGTCCACAACCGGATAGCCGGCCAGAACCCCTTGGGTCACAGCCTCGTGAATACCCTTTTCCACAGCCGGGATGAACTCGCGCGGCACCACACCACCCTTGATGGCATCGACAAATTCAATGCCTTTGCCGGCTTCATTGGGTTCAATTTTCAGGACCACGTGGCCGTACTGGCCCTTACCACCTGACTGGCGCACAAACTTGCCTTCTGCGTCTTCCACCGTTTTACGGATGGTTTCGCGGTAAGCCACCTGCGGCTTGCCAACGTTGGCTTCAACGCCGAACTCGCGTTTCATGCGGTCCACAATAATTTCAAGGTGCAGCTCGCCCATACCAGCGATCAGCGTCTGACCTGACTCTTCGTCGGTCTTGACGCGAAACGACGGATCTTCCTGAGCCAGACGTTGCAGGGCGATACCCATTTTTTCCTGGTCGACCTTGGTTTTTGGCTCGACGGCCTGGGTAATCACAGGCTCCGGGAACACCATGCGTTCCAGCATCACGATGGCCGATGGATCGCACAGGGTTTCGCCCGTGGTCACATCCTTCAGGCCGATACAGGCTGCAATGTCGCCCGCACGAATCTCGCTGACCTCTTCACGGTTATTGGCGTGCATTTGCACGATACGGCCAATACGCTCTTTCTTCCCGCGAATTGGGTTGTAAACGCTATCGCCCTTGGTCAATACACCAGAATAGACGCGAACGAAGGTCAGCTGACCCACGAACGGATCGGTCATCAGCTTGAATGCCAGCGCCGAGAATTTTTCGCCATCGTCTGCCTTGCGGGTGACCGGCTTTTCATCTTCATCCATACCGCCCACAGGCGGAATGTCCACCGGCGATGGCATGAATTCGATGACAGCATCCAGCATGCGCTGGACACCCTTGTTCTTGAACGCAGAGCCGCAATACATCGGCTGAATTTCAGTGGCAATCGTGCGGGTACGAATGCCGAACTTGATCTCATCCTCGGACAAATCCCCACCTTCGAGGTACTTGTTCATCAGCTCTTCGGAAGCTTCGGCAGCAGCCTCAACCATCTTTTCGCGCCACTCTTTGGCTACCGGAACGAGGTCGGCAGGGATTTCACGGTAGTCGAACAACATGCCCTGTGACGCCTCATCCCAGATGATGGCTTTCATCTTGATCAGGTCCACGACACCGGTGAAGTTTTCTTCGGCACCAATCGGGATCACCATTGGCACGGGGCTGGCCTTCAGACGCAGCTTCATTTGATCAACGACTTTGAAGAAATTGGCGCCGGTACGGTCCATCTTGTTCACAAAGGCCAGGCGCGGCACTTTGTATTTATTGGCCTGACGCCAGACGGTTTCCGACTGAGGCTGCACGCCACCAACCGCACAGTAAACCATGCAGGCGCCGTCGAGCACGCGCATGGAGCGCTCCACCTCAATGGTGAAGTCCACGTGGCCCGGGGTATCAATGATGTTGATACGGTGCTCGGGCAGGGATTTGTCCATGCCTTTCCAGAAACAGGTCGTTGCAGCAGACGTAATCGTGATGCCGCGCTCCTGCTCCTGCTCCATCCAGTCCATCGTGGCTGCGCCGTCGTGAACTTCACCAATCTTGTGGTTGATGCCCGTGTAAAAAAGCACGCGCTCGGTCGTGGTGGTTTTACCGGCGTCGATGTGCGCAGAAATACCGATATTGCGGTAGCGCTCAATGGGGGTATGGCGAGCCATGATGGATCCTTGGTTGATCTAAAACTAAAATTTCTACGCCTTGCCGCCGGCCTATGGATCCCGATGGCAAAGCGAGCGGCTTTCTAGCCCGGCACTGGCCCGTAGGTCATGTCGCAAACACGACCAAACAGACCGCAACCAGGCGCGAGGGCCGCGCTGCAGTCGCTTTTTTAGAAGCGGAAGTGGCTGAAGGCCTTGTTGGCTTCTGCCATGCGGTGAACTTCGTCACGCTTTTTCATGGCGCCACCACGACCTTCGGTGGCCTCCATCAGTTCATTGGCAAGACGCAGCGCCATGGACTTTTCGCCGCGCTTGCGGGCAGCCTCCTTGATCCAGCGCATGGACAAAGCCAGACGGCGGACTGGGCGAACTTCAACGGGCACCTGATAGTTGGCACCGCCCACGCGGCGGGATTTGACTTCCACCATGGGCTTGACATTGTTGATAGCCATGGTGAAGGCTTCCACCGGGTCTTTACCGGGGTTCTTTTTCTCAATCTGCTCCAGAGCGCCATAAATGATGCGCTCTGCGACCGCTTTTTTGCCGCCTTCCATGATGACGTTCATGAACTTGGACAACTCGACATTGCCGAATTTTGGGTCCGGCAGGATTTCACGTTTAGGGACTTCGCGACGACGTGGCATTTTTTCACCTCTTTGCTTCAGTTGATGTTTTTGCAAACACCGCGAGAGCCATACAAACTCTCACTTACTCGACCCAAAATCAGGTCACTACGCTTGCCGAATGCGCCACGCAACCAGCAAACACCTTTTAACAAATTAACCAAAGGCTGATTGGCTTTTGGCTCCGGCTATTTATTTAGCCTTCGGCTTTTTCGCACCGTACTTGGAGCGCGACTGCTTGCGGTCTTTCACGCCTTGCAGGTCGAGCGAACCACGCACAATGTGGTAACGCACACCGGGCAAGTCCTTGACACGACCGCCACGAACCAGCACCACGCTGTGTTCCTGCAGGTTGTGGCCTTCGCCGCCGATGTAGGAAATGACTTCAAACCCGTTGGTCAGGCGCACCTTGGCGACTTTCCGCAAAGCGGAGTTTGGTTTTTTTGGCGTCGTGGTGTACACACGGGTGCACACGCCGCGGCGCTGCGGAGAGTTCTCCATCGCTGGGCTCTTCGACTTGATGGTCTCAACCTCACGGCCTTGACGCACTAGCTGGTTAATCGTTGGCACTTAAGCCTCCTAAGAAATAAACGTCCCTAAACGCTTGGAATGGCAAACATGTAACTGCCCAGGTGAAACTGGGCCCATCGAAAAAAGGCTGGAAGCGTCGCGCAACGGCAAACCCTTCGGCAAATTCCGAAAAGCCTTCAAGTATATCAGGGCGTATGTTTACGCGCAATACATGTAAAACGGCCTATTTGATCCATAGGCGAATCGCGTCCCAGGCGCGGCCAAAGAAGCCCGCCTGCTCTACCGCCTCAAGCGCCACCAACGGCGTTTCCGCAAGTGGCTGCTCACCTAGAGACACTTTCAGCATGGCCAATTGCTGCCCTTTTGTGAACGGCGCAACCAGCGGGTCGGCCCGCGCCACGTCGGTCTTGATCTTCGCCGCACTGCCTGCCGGAACCGCCACGATAACCGGTCGCGGGCTGCCAATCTTGACCGTGGGAGACTGGCCTTTCCAGACGGCAGGCGTCACCACGGCTTGCTGCGCATCGAACAATTTGACGGCCTCGAAGGCGGTATAGCCCCAATTCAGCAGCTTTTGTGATTCGTTGGCTCGGGCGTTTTCGCTGTCTGCACCCAACACAATCGACAACAGTCGCCGACTACCCACTGCCGCAGGCGTGCCGGGCGCGGCGCCGGCAGAAGCGAGGTTCGGGAAGTCGCGCCTGGCGGTAGCAATCAGGCAATACCCGGCCGCATCGGTGTGGCCGGTCTTCAGGCCATCGACCGTGGGGTCGCGAAACAGCAGCGAGTTGCGGTTGTTGTCGTTGGACGCCGGTGTGCCCGGGTAGCGGTATTTCTTGATGGCGTAGTACTTCACATCGTCCGGAAAATCAGTCATCAGACGGGTGGCCAGAGTGCTCAAGTCGCGCGCCGTCGTGGTGTGACCCGTTTCGGTCAGGCCCTCGGGGTTTTTGTACCCGGTGGACTTCATGCCCAGCACCTTGGCCTGTGCATTCATCAGCTCCACAAAATGCTCGGCGGTGCCGCCCACGCCCTCGGCAAGCGCCATGGTGGCGTCGTTGCCAGACTGCACGATCATCCCTTTGATCAGGTCTTCAACCGGCACCATCATCTTGGGGTCGATGAACATGCGCGAGCCCGGCATTTTCCACGCACGCTCGCTAACCGGCAGGGTTTGTTTGAGGTCCAGCTTTTTGGTCCGCAAGGCGTCAAACACCAGGTAGGCGGTCATCAACTTGGTAAGTGAGGCAGGCTCCACCGGCGAATCAATGTCTTTATGCGCGAGCAGCTGGTTGGCCGTGACGTCAAGCAGCAGGTAAGAGCGGGCAGCGACCTCGGGGGCCTGCGGCGTTTGCGCAGCAACTGGCAGGGAAACCGCAGCAGCCAGTGCCATGGCAACGGACATTAGAAAAGTTTTGCGAATGGTTTTCAGATAACGGGTAGTCAAAGCAGATTTCAAAAGTTAGAGGTTGAAAAGGAGGGCGGGAGTTAACTGGCGGCGCTGGTGGTGAGCCCATACGAGGCTCCGCAGACCGTCAAGGCGACTGCAAGTGGCGAACCACCATGTTTTTCAAGAGCCCCAATTGTCCATGAAAGAAATGTGAGCCCCCCGGCACCACCATCAGCGGCAGACTTTGGGGCCGCGCCCAGTTCATCACATCGGCCAGCGGCACCGTGTCGTCCTGCTCGGCATGCACGACCAGCGTGCGGTCATGGGCATCTTCGGGTATCGCTGCGACGTCAAACCGGCTGGCCGCCGTCCCCACCAGCACCACCTTGGAGGCCGGGCGCGTGGGCCATAAATCACGAATGGCGTGGCTGGCAACAAACGCGCCGAACGAAAAGCCGGACAGCGCCAGCTCGCCTTGCGGCGCGCTGTGAGCCACCACAGCCAGCATGTCCTGCAGCTCGCCACGGCCTTCGTCATAGGCTCCGCCACTGGCGCCAACGCCCCTGAAATTAAAGCGGACGGCATGCCAGCCACATTGCACAAAGGCGCGGGCCAGAGTTTGCACCACCTTGTTGTCCATGGTGCCAGCATAAAGCGGATGGGGGTGGGCGATCACGGCCACGCCACGCGCCGATACGCCATTGGCAAGCATCGCTTCGTCGCGCAGCGCTTCAATCGACCCGGCCAGGCCACGGATGGAAAACCGCTCGGTCTGGGCGTTCAATGCGCAGCCCTCATCAATACATTAGATGCTATCAATATAGCAGCATTAAATGCAGGTCCGACGGGGGATAACAGCCTATTTTTCATATATTTCAGGCGAAACACCTTAACAGGCCAGAATCTAGCGGCCAACGCCACGCGGCGTCAGCAGACGCTCTACCACCTTGCCGTTTTTGAGGTGCGACTCAACAATTTCGTCGATGTCGTCGTTGTCCACATACGTGTACCAGACCGCCTCCGGGTAAACGACGGCTACCGGGCCAGCCGCGCAGCGGTCCAGACAGCCCGCCTTGTTGACCCGCACCTGCCCGGGCCCCGCAAGGTTGGCCATTTTGACCTGACTCTTGCACCGGTCAAACCCTTCCTGAGCCTGCTGCCGGGCGCAACAGGCTTCGCCGTTTTTTCGCTCGTTCAGGCAAAAAAATATATGGCGCTCGTAGTAGGTTTCCGCTGAATTGGATGAATTGCTCATTACCCCATTTTAGTTTTGCGGATTGCGTGAGCCGACCAGCCGCAGCGCATAGGGCACCAGCGCGTAGGGCCACAGCCAGCCAACCCACTGCGCAAGCCCGTGGAAACGGATGAAACGGCCCTGCTCCCAATTTTGCAGGGTCTGCTCAAAATAAGGGCCGGCGGGGGCCTGATTCAATATGCCCAGGTAGATGCCCAGCGCCAGCAGCAGCGTGGCCGCACATACTCTGGGCGATGTGAACACCATCAAAAACGCCAACCCCAGGCCGGCCACCATGCCAACTTGCGCTGGCAACTGCAGCC
>JAHEBY010000155.1 GCA_024642025.1 Comamonadaceae bacterium
ATGCCATGCGCGGCGTTGAGGACTGCTACCAGCTGAACGAAAGCGCGCTGAAAACCGCCGTTTTCGAAGGCTGGAAAGACATGGACCAGTACATGCGCGACAACAAGATCGAGGGCATCTTGCCTACGGTCGGCGCAACGCATGAAGCCGCTGCTGAAGAAGCACCAGAACCCGATAAGCCCGCCAAAGGCAGTCAAAAAGTGGCGCAAAAATCAGGCGGCCACAAGTCAGAGAGTCACTGACCGCAAGGAGCCTTCAAGGCTCATTCGCTCAGCCGCTCAAACACCGCCATGCTCTCCACATGCGCCGTGTGCGCAAACATGTTGACCACCCCGGCCGACACACACCGGTAACCTGCCTCGTGCACCAGCAAGCCAGCATCTCGCGCCAAAGTGGCCGGGTTGCAGCTCACATAAACAATTCGCTGCGGGAAAGCCCAGTTGCCGCGCTCCAGGCGTGGGCGTTGCGGTTGCGGGGCGGCTGCATCGGCTGAGACTTCCTGAGTGACACTGGCAACTTCGCCATCGCCATCGCTGTTGCCATCTCCGGTTCCGCCCGCAAGCTCTGGCCCCACATAGCCCCGATGTAAATCTGCCAGCGCCTTGACCAGCGAAAACGCCCCTTCACGCGGCGGGTCCAGCAGCCATTTGTCAGCCGTGCCGTCCTGCATGAGCAACTCTGGCGTCATTTCAAACAAATTTCTTGCTATAAATTCAGTAGCTGATAACGCTTTATCGGCAGGGGCTAAGGCCCGATTTAGCTTGTAATTTTGGCGGGAACGGGCCACCAGAGCCTCGCTGCCCTCCACACCCAGCACGGCGCCAGCCAGCGTGGCAATCGGCAGGGTGAAGTTGCCCAAACCACAAAACCAGTCGATCACCCGCTCGGTTTCTTGAATGTCCAGCAAGCGCAACGCGCGACTCACCAGCACGCGGTTGATATGGGGGTTGACCTGCGTGAAGTCGGTCGGTTTGAACGGCATGGTGATGCCGAACTCCGGCAGCGCGTAGGCCAGTTGCGGCGTCGCTGGCGCACCTGGCACCGCTGTTTCAGCATCCAGCAGTTTCACGGTTTCTGGCCCTTTGGCCTGCAGCCACCACTGGATCACAAACGCCTGGCCCTCACCGGTCCTGCCATGCCCGACTGCAAATGCCCGAAGCCGGGCCAGGTCGCTTTTGCTCAAAGGCTCCAGGTGGCGCAGTACCAGGGCCACCACGTCGGCAACGCCCGGCTCGCGCAGGTCGCCAACCGCCAGCTCGATCTGCGGGATCGTGTCTTTGGCGTCCATCGACTCGATCAAGGCCCGAAGCGGCAGCAACAGATCGCTGACATGCGCTGGCAGTACGCGGCACTCGGTCATGTCGGTCACATAGCTACTCTTGCGCTCGTGAAACCCGATCAGCACAGCGCCCTTCTTCAAGACGTGCCGCACAGAGAGCCGTGCCCGATAGCGATAGCCCCACGCGGGCCCCTCAATGGGGCGAAGGATGCTTTCGGGCCTCACTTTGCCAATGTGCCACAGGTTGTCTTCCATCACCCGTTGCTTGACGGCCACCTGTGCGCCCACATGCAGGTGCTGCATCTTGCAGCCACCGCACGCGCCTGCGTGAAGACCGAAATGCGGGCATTCCGGCACCACCCGCTGAGAAGACTCGGTTTGAATCGCCGTGAGCACGCCTTTTTCGAAGCTGGACTTTTTGCGGAAAATATTGGCGCTGACCACTTCAAACGGCAGGGCACCCTCGATGAATACGACTTTGCCGTCTTCCTTGTGCGCGATGCCCTGCGCATCCATGTCCAGCGATTCCACCTGAAACCATTCAACCGGGTAGTCTGGCTGCTCTGCCGCCGGCTTTTCGCTTGCCGACTTCTTGCGTGATTTTCTTGTCATGCCTGAATTGTCTCAGGCCGTGACGAAGGCACGGGCCGGATCAGCCCCAGGCTTTCAAATATTCGTCCCAATGCGGCTCATCAGGCGCCAGGTTGGCCAGCGTTTCCTTCACCATCCCGATTTCCTGCTCGTATTCCTTGTCGAGCAGGCCGCCACGCATTTTCTGGAAGCGGCAATACATCAGATAAGTGTTCATGACATCGGTTTCGCAATAGCGGCGAATGTCGTCCAGCTTGCCATTGAGGTACTGCGGGTAAACCTGTGAGCCGTCCATACCCAGCTTGCCCGGAAAGCCGCACAGCTTGGCCATGGCATCCAGCGGCGCATTGTTTTTGGGCTGATACATCGCCAACAGATCCATCAGGTCCAGGTGGCGCATGTGGTAGCGGCTGATGTAGTTGTTCCACTTGAATTCGCGGTCGTCTTCGCCCATGTCCCAGTAGCGATCAGCCACCACGCCGTGCTTCAAGCCGCGGTAGTGCAGCACGGGCAGGTCAAACCCGCCACCGTTCCAGCTGACCAGCTGCGGTGTGTGCTTTTCGATGGTGTTGAAAAAGGTCTGAATGACCTTGCCCTCGCTGGCGCCATCCTTGTCTGCGAAAGAATGGATGCGCAGGCCTTCAGCATTGCGAAAGACGGCGCTGATCACCAAAATGCGCTGCAGGTGCAACGGCATGAAGTCGCTTTTTCCCTCGGCTTTGCGCTCGTCGACCCATTGTTGATAAACATCTGCGTCGGCCATGTCAGCCGGGTTGCCGCGCAGTGCTCGCAGGCCTTCTATATCCGGGATGGACTCAATATCAAAAACCAGAACGGGCCAGCTCATCAGCCGCAATCTGCCGTCAGTAATGCCAACGTGCTATCGGGGTGGCAATTGTGTGGACGGGTCGATGGGCTTACCCTGACGGCGAACCTCAAAATGCAGCTTCACGCGGTCCGCATCACTGTCGCCCATCTCTGCAATTTTTTGCCCCTGCCGCACAGACTGATCTTCCTTGACCAGCAAAGCCTGATTGTGGGCATACGCCGTGAGGTAGGTATTGTTGTGTTTCAGGATGATCAGGTTGCCATAGCCACGCAGACCAGCGCCCACATAGACCACACGGCCATCTGCAGCGGCCAGCACTGGGTCGCCGGGCTTGCCACCCAGATCAAGGCCCTTATTTTTGACTTCATCAAAGGTTGCCAGGACCGGACCATTTGAAGGCCAAATCCAGGCAATTTCATCCGCGGCTGCCGCTGCGCCGGATGCTGACGTGGCGCCAGGGTCGGCAGAGGCCACCGCCGTGCCCGCAGCGGGTGCAGGAGTCGAAGGCTTGGCCGCGCTGGCCGCACCTGCTGCGCTGGATGTAGAGCCAGCCGGCGCCACAACGGTTGGTGTGACGCTGCTTGACGTGATCGGCTTGGCAACAGCCACAGTAGGCGGAGCGACGACGCCCGCAGGTGGCACGATGCGCAAGACCTGGCCCACCTCGACCTGAGCCGGGTTCTCGAGGCCGCTCCAGCGTGCAATGTCCTTCCAGCTGTAGCCAGCATCGGTACCAATCTTGTACAGCGTGTCACCCTGTTTGACGGTGTAGTAGCCCGGCTTGCCAGCATTCTCGTAACCGGGCAGCTGCTTGACCGGTTGTCCGCGGGCGTCCACTGCCACAGGCGCGGACTTGCCGGCACTAAGGCCGCGATCTTCCACCGGAGCCCGATTCACCGGCCGTGAACCGCAACCGACCAGCAATACCGTCGCCAGCAAGCCTGCCAGCCATGTACTGCGATACGAAAAACCAACCATATTTGACTTCCTTTACGCTACGCCAGATTTTAATGGCACGAAGTGAACAGCCTCCAGAACCTTCTGTTCGATACCATACGGCGTTTTATCCAATATCACCAGAGCCTGCTGTCCACCCCGGGGTCCACCGGCCACCGGCGCCACCAATCTGCCCCCGATGGCCAGCTGATCGACCCAGGCTTGAGGAATCGCTTCGCCCCCTGCTGCCGCGATGATGGCGGCATAGGGCGCACCCTTGGGGTAGCCCAGCATACCGTCCCCAAACAGCAAATGCAGATTGGCCACGCGCAAATGCCGCAAATTCTCACGGGCTTTGTCGTGCAGACCGCGCAAACGTTCCATACTGTAGACCTCGGTTGCCACGTGGCTCAGCAAGGCCGCCTGATAGCCGCAACCGGTGCCGATTTCCAGCACCCGCCCAAGTTTGCCAGATGCGCCTTGGCGCATCAGCTCAATCATGCGCGAGACCACACCCGGCTTGGAAATCGTTTGCCCCAGGCCAATGGGCAGACTGGTGTCTTCATACGCCTGATTGACCAATGCGGTGTCGACAAACCGATGCCGTTCAACCGCGCCCATGGCAGCCAGCACCATTCGGTCGGAGAGTCCTTGCCCGACCAGCTTTTGCACCATATTGCGTCGCGCGGCGCCGTAGTCTTGCACTGCACCGCCAGCAACCGCTTGCCGCCCCGCCAGCCCTGGCGTACCCAAAGAAGTGCCCGGCGCAACCACCCGCGCGCTCACGGGCGACTTGGGATGACGCGCCGGCATTGACACATCCAGACGGGCCGGAAACGATGGCCTCGACTTCATGCCACAACCTTGCGATCACCCGTGGCGAGTCTGGCAGCCGTTTGTGCCCAATAGCCCAGCGAGTCGTGATCGGTGAGATCAACTTTCAACGGCGTAATGGACACATGTCCGCCAGCCGTGGCATGAAAATCCGTCCCATCGCCGTCGTCTTTGACCGGACCAGCGCTGCCAATCCAGTACAGCGTGTCGCCGTGCGGGCTGAGCTGCGTGATCACAGGCTCCGCAGCATGTCGACGGCCCAGGCGGCACAATTTGACGCTACCCAGCCGATCCAGCGGCAGGTTCGGAATATTCACATTGAGCAGCCACGGGCTGTGCCCGACCAATTGCTGCTGGATCATTTGCTGCACCAGCTCGCGCACCTTGAGCGTGGCTGCGTCCAGATGACCCCATCCCTTCTGGACCTGTGAGAACGCGATGGCCGGCACGCCAAACAAAAAGCCCTCCATGGCGGCACCGACGGTGCCCGAGTAAATGGTGTCGTCGCCCATGTTGGCGCCGTTGTTGATACCCGATACCACCAGGTCCGGGCGATACCCCAAAAGGCCGGTCAAGGCCACGTGCACGCAATCGGCCGGGGTGCCGTTGACAAACCGGAAACCGTTGGCCGCGCGCGTGACCGTTAGAGGTGAATGCAGCGTCAGCGCGTTGGATTTGGCGCTGTTGTTTTGCTCGGGGGCGACCACTTCAACGTCGGCCACATCCTTGAGCGCGTCATAAAGCGCCATGATGCCGGGCGCCTGGTAACCATCGTCGTTGGAAATCAGAATTTTCATATCTTTGGGGAGTGACAGCCATTGTAGGGTCCGTCGCACGAGGGACATTTTTGCGGCCAATGAGGGCCTATCATCAAAAAAACTGTGAAATCTGGAGTACTCCCATGCATGCTTGGCTTTGTGAAAACCCGACCGGCGTCGACGCCCTCAACTGGAAAGAGCTGCCCACGCCGAGCCCCGGACGCGGTGAAGTGCTGATTGAGATCAAGGCGTCCAGCCTGAATTTCCCCGATCTGCTGATTGTGCAAAACAAGTACCAGATCAAGCCCCCCCTGCCTTTCGTGCCCGGCTCTGAATATGCCGGCGTCGTGCGCGCGGTTGGCGCTGGCGTCAGTCATTTGCGCGAGGGCCAGAATGTGGCCTGCCTTTCCGGAACGGGTGGCTTTGCGACCCACACGCTGGCACCTGCCGCGCTGTGCATGCCCTTGCCCGACGGCTTTGGGTTTGTAGATGCCGCCGCCTTCATCATGACCTATGCCACCTCCCACCATGCTCTGGTAGACCGTGCCCAGCTCAAGGCTGCCGAAACCGTACTGATTTTGGGCGCAGCCGGCGGCGTGGGCACCGCGGCGATTCAAATTGCAAAATCAAAGGGCGCCAAAGTGATTGCAGCCGCCTCAACAGACGCCAAATGCGAGTTGTGCCGGAGCATTGGCGCCGACGCCACCATCAACTACGCCAGTGAAGGTCTGCGCGACGCGCTCAAAACGCTGACCGAAGGCAAAGGCCCGGACGTCATTTACGACCCGGTGGGCGGTGAGCTTTCCGAACCGGCATTTCGCTCCATCGCCTGGCGCGGCCGCTACCTGGTGGTGGGCTTCGCCGCAGGCCCGATACCCGCCTTGCCCTGGAACCTCATGCTACTCAAAGGCGCATCAGTGGTGGGCGTGTTTTGGGGAGACTTTGCCAAGCGCGAGCCCAAAGCCAATCACGCCATGATGGTGGAGCTGGCCCAGTGGTACGGCGAGGGCAAAATCAAACCGGTGATCGACCGGACCATGCCAATGGCGGACATCAAAGCCGCCTATGCCCACATGGGATCGCGTGGCGTAATGGGCAAACTGGTGATGGTGAACTGAAAGGGTTCGGCTGCGCTACAGATTGGCGTGGGCAGCGCGCTTGGCTCAGGACCGCAAGGCCACCGGGGCCGTTT
>JAHEBY010000156.1 GCA_024642025.1 Comamonadaceae bacterium
AATGAACTGGGTATGCCCACTGCTGCCATCATCAACACGGCACTGTATGACCACTGCCCGGAAGTTGTGGAGGCATTTTCTGCGCGCGGCGATGAACTCATCGCCCATGGCCACAGCAATTCCGTGAGGCAAGCCACACTGGCTGAGGATGCTGAGCGCGAGTTGCTCGCCGGGTGCCGCGCCCGAATTGAACAAGGCAGCGGCTCTAAGCCCCTTGGCTGGCTGTCACCATGGATTTCCGAGAGTTTGGCAACTCCCGACCTGTTGCAGGAAACCGGCTACGCCTACACCTTGAACTGGTGCCACGATGACCAACCAACGCGCATGCAGACTCGCTCTGGCAAAACGTTGTGGTCAATTCCCTACCCCCAGGAGCTGAACGACATTCCCATGATTGTTGCGCGCCAGATGGACGCGAGTGATTTTGCCGACATGATCATCGACAACTTCACTGAAATGCGGCGCCAGGCCGCGAATCAGCCACTGGTGATGGGCCTCGCCTTGCACCCTTATATTGTCGGGCAACCCTACCGGTTGCTGCATTTACGCCGGGCCTTGCAGCACATCGCCAAGGCCCATGATGCAGGCGAAATCTGGTTGACGACACCCGGCGCGATTTACAGGCACGTTGACGCCCTTGGGCAATGACCACCCAGCCAGTCTCTCAAGGCGCGGTCTCCACGCTGGGCATGGTGACCAGCCCACATGAGGTCGCGACGCAATGTGGTGTTCGAATACTCGAGTGTGGCGGCAATGCAATCGAGGCGGCCATCGCGACGACACTTGCCTTGTTCGTCACCTATCCGCATTTTTGCGGCCTTGGCGGTGATGCCTTCCTGATCATTTCAGACGCTCATGGCAAGGTGCAAAACATATCGGGAATCGGGCAGGCGGCGCAAAACGTCGGCGCCTATGAAAGCATCATTCCCTTGCGTGGCCCGCGGTCGGCGCTCACCACCGCAGGAGCGGTGGATGCGCTAAGGTGTGCCTGGGAGATCAGCCAGCGTTTGGGCGGCACGTGCAGCTGGTCGGCATTGCTCAAGCCAGCGATTGAATTGGCCCGAAACGGTTATGCGATCACCCGGTCAGAGCGGTTCTGGCTAGGCTTTCGCGAATCGCAGGCTGGTGACCTGCACGACATTTTTCCGCGCTTTTCTGCAAACGGGCTCATTCCCGACGAAGGGATGGCTCGGCAAAGGCCCGACCTCGCGCGCACATTGGCGCTGCTTGCAGACGCGGGCCCAAGAGATTTCTACGACGGCCAGCTGGCCCGCCAGTTGGCCCATGGTCTCGCGCTGGCAGGCTCTGCGTTGACGCAGGATGATCTGGCCGCCACCCGTGCGCGGATAGAAGAGCCATTGAGCATGTCCTACCGGGGTGGCAACCTGATCGCCCATCGGCCACCCACCCAGGGCATCACCACTTTACAGATCATGGGCATTCTGGAGCAGTTTGACGTCAAATCGATACAGGAAGGCAGTGCAGCTTACTACCACCTGCTGGTCGAAGCCGTAAAACAGGCCTTCGTGGACCGGGATCGCTATGTGGGCGACCCCGATCACGTGAACGTGCCGGTAGACCACCTGTTATCGCCAGCGCACCTGAAAGACAAGGCGCTGGCAATAGACCCCAATCGGGCAATGGCTTGGCCGCATGCATTCAAAACGGGCGACACCGTGTTTGTGGGCGCCACTGACAAGGCTGGCAACTCGGTGTCCTTGCTCGCCACCATCTATTTTGACTGGGGTAGCGGCATCATGGCGGGCGACACAGGCGTGCTGTGGCACAACCGGGGCGCATCGTTTTCGCTTGACCCGGCCCACCCCAATGCATTGGCCGCAGGCAAGCGGCCATTTCACACGCTGAATCCCGGGATGTACCTGAAGGGCGGAAAACCCCGCATCATTTATGGAACCCAGGGGGCCGACGGGCAACCCCAAACCCTTGCCGCCATCCTTACCCGCATGATTGACTACAACATGCCACCCCTGCAGGCGCTTGCAAGGCCCAGATTTCTGCTGGGGAAAACCTTTTCGGACACCGCGGAAACGCTAAAGCTGGAGAGCGATGTGGGCTTGCCGCTTCTGGCAGAGCTCGAGCGAATGGGTCATGTGATGGGAATCGTGGAACCCCAAAGCCCGCTAATGGGCCACCCGGGCGCCATCGTTATCGACCCGGTATCTGGCCAGATGTTGGGGGCACACGATCCGCGAAGCGACGGGGTAGCGATTGGCGTTGAGGCAATACCCGGTTAGCCAACGGGCTTAGCTTCAAAGTGATCCCAAAGCACCTAAACGGGTGTTTCGTCAATCTGAAGATCACCCGCGATCAACCGAAACTGCTCCAGGGCCGCCTGCAAGTCTTCCACGATCTCTTGCGCAATGACGCCGGGCGCGGGCAGGTTATCGCTGTCGGACAGCGAGTCGTCCTTGAGCCAGAAAATATCCAAACTAGCCTTGTCGCGGGCGATCAGTTCGTCGTACGTGTACATCCGCCAGCGGCCTTCCGGCCCCGTTCGGCCTGAGCCCGTAGACGGCTCGGCGCTCCACGTGGCCTTGCGTTGGTTTCGGTTCGCTGCGTTATACAGCTCCACAAACTCGTTCAGGTCTTCACGGCGCAGCGGGTTGGTCTTGAGGGTGAAGTGCTTGTTGGTGCGCAGGTCGTAAATCCAGAGCTTTTGCGTGGACGGTGTTTCGCTGGCACCCTTCTTCTCAAAGAAGATCACATTAGCCTTCACGCCCTGCGCGTAAAACAGGCCGGTGGGCAGGCGCAACAGCGTATGCACATCACACTCATGCAGCAACTTCTTGCGAATGGTCTCGCCCGCGCCGCCTTCAAACAGCACGTTGTCGGGCAGCACCACGGCAGCGCGACCGTGAGTCTTGAGCAGCGTCTTGATGTGCTGTACAAAATTGAGCTGCTTGTTGCTGGTGGTGGCCCAGAAGTCGTCGCGCTCGATGGTGTCTTTCTCAGTGCTGGTGCGGCCGTCTTCACCCACGATGACCGTGCTGCTCTTCTTGCCAAACGGCGGGTTGGCCAGCACCACCTCAAAGCGCTCGCCCGGGTCGGCGGCCAGCGCATCGCCCACCACCACGGGCACCGACTTTTCAGAGCCAATGCCATGCAGCATCATGTTCATAGCGCACACGCGGGCGGTGGCCTGCACCAGCTCGTAGCCGGTGAAGGCGCTTTCTTTCAGGTGCTTGAGCTGGTCACGGGTCAGGCTCTTGTTATTGGCAGTAATGTAGTTGTGTGTGGTGAACAAAAAGCCCCCGGTGCCACAAGCCGGGTCGCAAATCGTCTCGCTTGGTTGCGGCGCGATGCAGTCCACCATGGCCTGAATCAGCGCGCGCGGCGTGAAGTATTGGCCCGCGCCGCTCTTGGTGTCTTGCGCGTTTTTCTCCAGCAGCCCTTCGTAGGCGTCGCCCTTTACGTCGGCACCCAGAATGGTCCAGGTTTCGGCGTCAATCAAGTCCACAATCACGCGGCGCAGTTTGGCCGGGTCCTGAAACTTGTTTTGTGCTTTGCCGAAGATCAGGCCCAGTGTGCCCTTCTCTTGCCCCAGCTTTTCTAAAGCATGGCGGTAGTGGTCAAACAGCTCATCGCCGTCTTTGGCCAGCAGCGTGGGCCAGGCGTACGCGGCGGGCACGATGCTGGTCTGGTTGTAGGGCGGCGCGCTGCGCTCGTCGGCCATCTTGAGGAACAGCAGGTAGGTGAGCTGCTCCACATAGTCGCCATAACTCATGCCGTCGTCGCGCAGCACGTTGCAGTAGTTCCAGAGCTTTTGGACGAGGCCGTTGGTAGTGGTGTTCATGGGGTGGGGTCTTCGTTCAATCCTTTGAGCAGCGCCTGCAATTGCAAGACGGCCTGCTCCGAGTTTCTAGGGTTCATCTCGCCGGGCAGGACGCCCGGCTGTTCTGTATTGGCCTGCTGCTCGATGATGGTGCACACGCGTGCCAGCGCTGCTGCATCGAGCTGTTGCGCTATGTCGCGGCCCAACATACGCGCACCGTTCAACACATAGTCAAAATTTTCCTCCTCAGTCCACGGCAAGAATTCACCCCACAACCTTGGCTCGTTTCCCGCATCGAGGTAGTGGTTCAAAATCTGTTGCAGGTCTTGCGCGTCTTTGCCTGGGGAGCGGCGGTGCCGGTCTTGCCAGCATACAAACTTGAGCCAGGCCAAGGCAGGCAAAGACACCACCGACGCCTGCACATCACCGGGCAAAGCCACTGTGGCCGCGCCGGCCTGCGCTTCGCGAAAGCCAAACACGTCCATCACCACGTCGCCCCTTGGGGGCCAGGCAATGGTGCGCCGCTCGGTCTCAATGGCTCCAAACGGCACCAGGTCTACCGGCAAACCATTGCCGTGGCGCAACCGGTGCTCAATGCCCGGCACCTCGGTAAACAAGCCGGTTCCGATCAACTGCCCGCGCAAAGCGTTGAAGGCGGCCCAGTCAGTAACGGCCAAAGCAAAATCCACATCTCGCGTTTCGCGCTGCACCGGCACGCCCCAGGCGTAATGCAAGTGCAAATCGCGCGCAAAAGCCCCGGTGATCAGCAGCGCAATGCCCAGCGGCGCGGCGCTGGCCTGCGCATCGGCCACCACACGGGCATGCAGGCCCAGCTCAGCTCTGTGGGAAAGTGCTAGCAAGGTATTGCTCATACACCATGGCGGCGGTTTCAATGCAGCGGCCATCGCCCGTGGCCAGCAAGTCGGCATACACCAGCACCGGCGGCACTGTGTCGGGCCGCGGCCCGGCAGGCAACTGCCCCCAGAAAGGCTTGCGCCATTCCAGCACACGGCCGGTCGGCCCCTCTGGCGCGCGCATGCGCTGCCCGGCCATCAGCAGCGGCGGCAGCTTGTGGGCATAAATGGTCAATACACCCGGACGCAAATACTGCGTCAGCAGATTTGCTGCCGGCTCGCCGCCCCATAAACCATCGGCTGGGTCCAGCGGCCAGTCGGCCCACTGGTCAAACGTGGGCGTGGCATAGACGGCCTGCAAGGTTTTGGCACGCAGGCGGCGCGCATAGGCCTGGGCCCAGGCGTCCAGCACGCGGCGCGTGGCATGCAGGCGGCGGCGCTTGCCCAGCACCAGCAAGTGCCCGTGCTGCTGCAGGTCTTGCAACACAGCGGGCACGCTGCCCAGGGCCACGCCCGCTGCGGCGGCCATGGCCCGGTGCGTGTCGTCTGCCAGCTCGGGGTGGCACAGCAGGGCGAACAGGGTCTTCAAGCCCGCAGGCGTGTCGGCCCGCCCTGTTGCAGGCTGCAGTGGTTTAGTGGCGGGCTTGCGGCCCGTGATGAACACCAACGGCGCTGGCAGCCAGGCGTTGCCCGCCGCATCGGCAAAGGGCTGGCCCTGGGCCCGCAAGTCATCCGCCACTGGCGGCGTAACGTATTCAGCCACCAGCAACGTGGGCGTGTTTACCAATTGCGCCGCCTGGCGCGCCTGCATGAGCGCCGCACCCAGGGTGGCGCGCGCCAAAGTGGGCTGCGCCACCACGGTGTAGTCGACCCATTGGCCTTTGGGCCCCAGGCGCAGCGCGCAAGCCCCGGCTGGCGCTGGGCGGCACTGGGCCGGCACGCCCATGGCGACTAACGCCTGGGCTACGCGGTCGGCCAAATCTGTAGGTTGATCAACGTTCACAAGACTTGTTCATGTTTTTTGAACATGTGGAAATTATGAACAAATTTACGCAAATTTGCAAACAATGGATTTGTTCATATTAAATGAACATTAAGAATATTTGAACAAATAGCGACTTGCAGATAAGGCAAGAGCGCGTGTGGCCAGCGCAACCAGAGACGGCTGGACGTATTCATAGTCCACCAATGCATGCAGCTCTTTCATGCTCTTCCTTCCAGATGAAATAGAGCTCTAGCCCCCGTAGTTATTGCGCAAGTAGCTATCAAACCAGAAGCAAACCCGAGGTGCTACAGAGCAGCCTCCGCTTCCTGCATTTCCTTCAGCGTGCGCCCGTCTGCCGCCTTCCACTCCACGCGCCCGTTGGCGCTGCGGGCCAGCACCACGGCGGCGGCGGTGCTGGGGGAGCTGAAGCTATAGTCCTGCGTGAACTGGTACAGGCCGTGGGCGATGGCCAGCACGCCATTGGCGATCAGCTCCTGGCGCAGGTCGAACATGCCGCGCACGTGCTGCGCCATGCTGGGCACGGCATCCACCGGCCTCTCTCTGGGTGGGCTCGGCGGGCTGGTTGGCGTTGTCCAGCGGCATGCGCTTGGCGACGCGGGCCAGGGCGATGAGGCGCGACTCCAGAAACTGCACATGCGCTTTGTTGAGCTGCCTGGCCGTGGCGGTGGTGAAGCCGATGGCGCGGGTCCAGAAATCCTTTTGCGCATAGTGGCTCTCCAGCCGGGGGCGGATGGGGTCGCCCTTGACCTGCGGC
>JAHEBY010000157.1 GCA_024642025.1 Comamonadaceae bacterium
AAGGCCGGATGATCCACAGGGTGAACCCGAACCGCAACCCGGGCAGCGCCGTTTATTGCCGTATTTGCCGCCGTATTTGCAGCGTTACGTGTCGCTCGATTTGCTACGTTTTTTGAAGCTGCTTGCGAACTGTTGGCGAGGGCTACAACCATATTTGCATGGTCTAGTTCACCGCCAACCGGTGCACCGTCTTCACAATCCAGAGTGACGTCAAACACACAAACGCCGAACTCGTGAGTCATCTCCGCCTGCAGCGCCAAGCTCTTGACCATGCGGGCTTCAACACCACAATAGTGATCGCACACAGGCAAAAACCCTGCTGCGGCCCGCGCCCCCATGAGCGCATGTCGCGGGTGCATGGGTTCGCGGAGTGTCGGGTGGACTGTCTCGATCAAAGCAGGTGCGCGACCCCGCCCTGCTCATCCTGAAGCTCTTTCAGGGTTTTGTTGATGCAGGCCTGACTGAAATCGTCGATCGGCAGGTCTTGCACAACTTTGTACTCGCCGCCTTCGCATGTCACTGCAAAACCGAACATGACGTCCTTGGGAATACCATATTGGCCATCTGACGCAATACCCATGGTGACCCACTTGCCGTTGGTGCCAAGCGCCCAGTCACGCATATGGTCGATCGCGGCATTCGCAGCCGACGCCGCACTGGACAGGCCCCGTGCCTCAATGATGGCAGCACCACGCTTGCCCACCGTGGGCAGGAAGGTGTCGGCATTCCAGACCTGGTCGTTGATCATGTCTTTAACCGACTTGCCGCCGACCGTTGCGAAACGGTAGTCGGCATACATCGTTGGCGAGTGGTTGCCCCACACTGCGAGCTTCTCGATATCGGCAACGCGGCAGCCGGTTTTTGCGGCAATCTGGCTCAATGCGCGGTTATGGTCCAGACGCAGCATGGCGGTGAAGTTTTTGCGCGGCAGATCGGGCGCGCTCTTCATGGCTATGTAAGCGTTGGTATTGGCAGGATTGCCGACCACGAGAACTTTTACGTTGCGGCTTGCCACTGCGTTCAGCGCCTTGCCCTGCCCGATAAAGATCTGGCCATTGATGGACAACAGTTCTGACCGCTCCATACCTGCCTTGCGGGGCATGGAACCCACCAGCAACGCGTAGTCGACGTCCTTGAATGCCGTCATGGGGTCGCTATGGGCCTCCATACCCGCCAAGAGCGGAAACGCACAATCCTCCAGCTCCATCATCACGCCCTTCAGCGCCTTTTGCGGCCCTTCAACGGGAACTTCCAGCAATTGCAAAATGACGGGCTGATCTTTTCCCAGCATCTCGCCACTGGCAATGCGAAACAACAGGGCGTAACCGATTTGGCCAGCGGCTCCGGTAACGGCAACGCGAACAGGCTTTTTACTCATGGGGAAACTCCAGAACGGATGAAGAAAACAGCGCCAAATTACGCTGGCAGAATTGAAAAAACTCCGGGACGCCAACGAGTTTACTCCGGGACAGTCACAACCGTCAATCAATCTTATGTCTTATATAAGATATGATGGGGATTGGCGGCAATGCCACTATCAACTACATATCGAAGCCTTACTTATGCGACCTGCCCTATCCATTCACAGCGAAGCCGCGGTGCTGGCGAGCAGCGCAGGCGCATTGGGCGGCAATTCCCCAACACCGGCGTTCAGTCCGCTTTACCAGCAAATCAAGGGGCTTATATTGCAAAGCCTTCGCGAAACTGAGTGGCGGCCTGGCGAGGCGATTCCCAGTGAAATGGAGCTGGCGGCACGCTTCAAGGTGAGCCAGGGGACGGTACGCAAAGCCATCGACGAACTCGCCGCCGAGAACCTGTTGGTTCGGCGCCAGGGCAAAGGCACTTTCGTTGCGACCCATGCGGAGCAAAACGTCCAGTTCCGTTTTTTAAAGCTTGTGCCAGACCGTGGTGCCCCCGGGAGTGAGGGCCGGGCCCAGCGGGACATTATTGAATTCAAGCGCGTTCGAGCCAACGCAGACATCGCCCGCGCACTGGCTCTGAGAACTGGCGACGCAACGCTGCAGATTCGCCGCGTTCTGAGTTTTGGCGGCACCCCCACGATTCTGGAAGATATCTGGTTGCCTGCCGTCGCGTTCAAGGGCCTGACGGTGGAGCAACTTGCCAGCTTTCAGGGACCAACCTACGCCCTGTTCGAAACGCAATTCAACGTGCGAATGGTTCGGGCTGAAGAGAAAATACGTGCCGAGCCCGCTACAAATGGTCACGAGAAGCTATTAAAAGTGGAGCTAATGACGCCCTTGTTGAGTGTGGAGCGCATCGCGTACACGTACAAGGATGTACCCATGGAACTTCGGCGCGGCTACTATCGGACGGATACTCATCACTATCAAAACAACTTGAGTTGATGACAACAGCTGAACAAAGATCGTGGATTCTGCAGGGGTTTCCCTCAAAATGGCCGACTTGAAACCTGTACTTGAACGGGTTCTCCACGGCGTTTGCTGCATTGCAATAGAATTTCCCGTATCGCATTGTTTGCCAGTTACCGCGCAGTTACTCAACAATAACGAAAGTCAAGCATGTCAGAACTAGCGACCAACACCTCCAAGAAACGGCCCGAGTTTCGAAACATTAACGCCTTCACGGATTTGCCTTCCTATCGTTTGCCAGTCGCTGGCATTGTCTCGATACTTCATCGAATCAGCGGCGTCATCATGTTTATTCTGATGCCCTTCATCATCTGGATGTTTGACAACTCAATCTCTTCCGAGATTTCATTTGCACGTTTCACAGCTGCGTTCAGTCAGGGCATGTTGGGGTTGCCTGGTTTCATTTGGAAGCTGGTTGCATTGGCACTGATTTGGGCCTACCTGCACCACTTCATTGCCGGCCTGCGGCATTTGTGGATGGACACCAGCCACGCTGCAGTCAGCAAGGAATTTGGGAAGTCATCCGCAATGGTCACGCTGGTTGCAAGCGTTGGCATGACGCTGATTCTTGCCCTCAAGTTGTTCGGCGCCTATTAAATTTGAAAGGAGCACCATATGTCTGTCAATTTCGGCTCCAAACGCGTCGTTGTGGGCGCCCACTATGGTTTGCGCGACTGGCTCGCCCAACGCATCACCGCGGCGCTTATGGCGCTATTTACCGTCCTGATACTTGGGCAGATCCTTTTTTCCAAAGGGCCCATTGGCTACGCGCTTTGGGCCGGAATTTTTTCTGCCCAGTGGATGAAAGTGTTGACCTTCACCATCATCGTCGCCCTGCTCTATCACGTATGGGTTGGCATGCGCGACGTGTGGATGGATTACATCAAGCCGGTTTCTGTGCGCCTGGCGCTGCAGATCTTTACCATCGTCTGGCTCGTGGGATGCGCGGGTTGGGCCATCCAGGTTTTGTGGCGCGTATAACAGCACGTTGCGCAAGCTCAGTCACCAGAGGCAATAGCTCATGTCGTATTCAGTATCCAGAAGAAAATTTGACGTTGTGATCGTCGGGGCCGGTGGCTCCGGCATGCGCGCTTCACTGCAATTGGCCCGCGCGGGCCTCAATGTTGCGGTCTTGTCGAAAGTGTTCCCCACACGGTCACATACGGTGGCGGCGCAAGGAGGCATTGGCGCGTCACTTGGCAACATGAATGAAGACAACTGGCACTACCATTTTTATGACACGGTAAAAGGCTCAGATTGGCTCGGCGACCAAGACGCCATCGAGTTTATGTGCCGGGAAGCGCCCAAGGTGGTTTACGACCTCGAACACATGGGCATGCCATTTGACCGCAACCCTGATGGCACGATTTACCAGCGACCGTTTGGCGGCCATACCGCCAATTACGGAGAAAAATCCGTAGAGCGCGCTTGCGCCGCTGCCGACCGTACCGGGCACGCCATGCTGCATACGCTCTACCAGCAAAACGTGAAAGCAAAGACCAACTTTTTCGTTGAATGGATGGCGCTGGATTTGATTCGAGACGCCGACGGCGACGTGCTGGGCGTTACGGCGCTTGAGATGGAAACCGGTGATGTGCACATTCTCGAAGCAAAGACCACGCTGCTGGCAACAGGTGGTGCCGGTCGAATATTCGCTGCGTCCACCAACGCATACATCAATACGGGTGACGGCTTGGGTCTGGCCGCACGCAGCGGTATTCCTCTTGAAGACATGGAGTTCTGGCAGTTCCACCCGACAGGCGTCGCTGGCGCAGGTGTGCTGCTGACCGAAGGCTGCCGCGGTGAAGGGGCGATTTTGGTCAACAGTGAGGGGGAGCGTTTTATGGAGCGCTATGCACCCACTTTGAAAGACCTGGCGCCACGCGATTTTGTATCCCGTTGCATGGACCAGGAAATCAAGGAAGGCCGGGGCTGTGGGCCCAAGAAGGATTACGTCCTCCTGAAGCTGGACCATCTTGGCGCTGACACCATCATGAAGCGCTTGCCGTCAGTGTTTGAGATTGGACAAAACTTTGCCAACGTCGACGTGACCCGTGAGCCCATTCCGGTGGTGCCGACCATTCACTACCAAATGGGGGGAATACCCACCAATGTGAATGGGCAGGTTGTGATCCAGAAGAACGGCATCAATAATGATGTGGTGAACGGCCTTTATGCTGTCGGTGAGTGCTCCTGCGTGAGCGTGCATGGCGCCAACCGGCTGGGCACCAACTCGCTGCTGGACTTGCTTGTGTTTGGTCGCGCGGCTGGCAACCACATTGTCGAGTTCAACGACAAGAACAAAAACCACAAGCCGCTTCCCTCTGGTGCCGCAGATGCGACTCTGGCGCGTTTGAAACGTCTAGATGACGCGACTTCCGGAGAATACGCACAAGATGTGGCCAACGATATTCGGGCATGCATGCAGTTGCACGCAGGCGTCTTCCGGACGCAAGCGAGCCTGGATGAAGGAGTTGTGAAAATTGCCGAATTGCGGACCCGTGTTCAGGCTATCAATCTAAAAGACAAATCAAAAGTCTTCAACACGGCACGCATTGAAGCCCTCGAAGTTGAGAACCTGATCGAGGCGGCACAGGCCACGATTGTGTCAGCGGCAGCCCGGCGTGAGAGTCGTGGCGCTCATACCGTGAACGATTACGGCGACACCGCAGAACATCCCAACGGTCGTAACGATACAGAATGGCACAAGCACACGCTTTGGTACAGCGAAGGCAATCGCCTGAGCTACAAACCCGTGCAGATGAAGCCGCTTACCGTCGACAGCGTACCGCTCAAGACACGAACGTTCTAACCCGTATCCGAGGCCGACATGACCCAACGCACATTCCAGATCTATCGCTACGACCCCGATACCGATGCAAAACCGTATATGCAAACCATCGAGGTTGAACTCGATGGCAGCGAGCGGATGCTGCTCGATGCCTTGATGAAGCTAAAGGCCCAAGACCCGGGCATTTCGTTTCGACGCTCCTGCAGGGAAGGCGTTTGCGGCTCGGATGCGATGAACATCAACGGCAAAAACGGCCTGGCCTGTTTGACCAATATGCTGACGCTCAAAGACCCGATCGTCCTCAAGCCTTTGCCGGGATTGCCTGTCATTCGCGATCTGATTGTGGACATGACCCAGTTTTTCAAACAGTACAACTCCATAAAGCCGTATCTCGTGAACGACGAAGTGCCACCCGAGAAAGAGCGCCTTCAGTCGCCCGTGGAGCGGGAGGAGCTCGACGGCTTGTATGAATGTATTTTGTGTGCGAGTTGCTCGACCAGTTGCCCGAGTTTTTGGTGGAACCCCGACAAATTCGTTGGTCCGGCCGGACTATTGCAGGCCTACCGGTTTATCGCTGACAGCCGCGATCAGGCTACCGCTGAGCGCCTTGACAATCTTGAGGATCCCTACCGTCTGTTTCGGTGCCACACCATCATGAACTGTGTTGATGTTTGCCCTAAAGGACTGAACCCGACCCGGGCAATTGGAAAAATCAAGGAAATGATGGTACTGCGGACGGTGTGACCTGAACGGCCAGCAAAAAATTGTCTGAATCGTTGATTGGAGAACGGGAGCTCAGCAAGCTGAAATGGCGTTGCCGGCGTGGCCTGTTGGAGAACGATATTTTTATTGAGCGCTTTTTCCGGCATTTTGAATTGAGCCTGACGGTCAGGCACGCGCAAGCGTTGACATCTTTAATGGATCTGGGCGACAACGACTTGCTTGACCTGCATTTGGGGCGCAAGACAGTTGCGCAAGTTCAGCCTGACCTTGACCGGGTTGATGTTCGGGAAGTCTTAAGCATGTTGAGGGATATCAGATGAAAGGTACAAAATGAAACTAGCAGATACCAAAGCCACCCTGTCGTTCAGCAACGGCAGCCCCAGCGTAGAACTGCCGGTTTATGCCGGCACCATTGGTCCGGACGTCGTGGATATACGCAAGCTATACGCGCAGACTGGCATGTTCACCTACGACCCCGGATTTTTGTCGACGGCTG
>JAHEBY010000158.1 GCA_024642025.1 Comamonadaceae bacterium
GCGTAGAAGGCATGTCATTGCCCAGCCCTGAGATTTTTTGATCCGGCATCCCGAACAAGTTGTCGACATACGGTCGAACAGCTGGATACATAAACATGATCAATGCCGCCATCATCAATATAAACACAAAAAGTGCACCCGGCCTGCCCAATCGGCTGAAAATTGCACTGTGTTGCCGCTCGCCTGGAGAATGAAATGGAGTATTCATGCCAGGATGCGTAAGGCGCAAACTCGGTGCCGATGTGGTTGGCAAGCGCTCAAGTACAGGTGCAGCATCTATATCCAGAGTACGACAAACACTCGACGCCAACGCGCGCGCGAACACCGCGTCAGGTAGTAAATCCAGACGATCACTTTCCAAAGCCTCCAGTTTCTTTACTGGAACCTTTATTGCTACCGCAAGTGCTGCAACGTGCAAGCCCGCGGCCTCACGGGCTTGACGCAGCAAAAGACCGGCCGATTGGCCATGCCCGGCGTGCGCGGGTTGAGTCGCGTCCCCTCCCCCGCCGGCTGCATCTTCACTCATCGAACCGCCCTCGATCATTTGCTGCCGCCTCACGCGATTGCGGATAACGCTTTTTCAGTTGTTCGGCTAATTGACGCATGGCGTCTAAGTTACCCATCATGCGCTCCACCCGAACACCCAACCACAGCGACTCAGCATTTGCCAGCTCGCTATTGTTAAGTCGGCGAACATAGAACTGAGCCTTTGTAAAGTCTCCTCTTTGAAACAGCAGCAGGGCCAAGTTGTAACCAGTAACAGGGTTGCCAGCATCCAGCTCATAAGATCGCAGAAAGCTGACTTCCGCCTCCGCTTTGAGACCAGCTCTCAACTGACAAAGCCCTTGAGTCATTAAAGTCTTGGCCCGCTGGGAGTAGGCCGGGTCTGACAGTGTTTGGGTAAAGAACTGGAACGACTCGGCATAGCGTCCATCCTGACACGCCAGCCACCCGTAGTTATGCAGGTAATTGCTTTCGCGAGGGCTAATTTGCAGCGCTCGCTTGAAGCTTTCTTCGGCAAGTTTTGTCTCATTCAGGCCCATGTAAATCAAACCACGCAGGTTGTATGCCTCTGACCAAGTCGGATCGATTGCGATCGATTGCTTCAGTTCATCCAACGCCACCTTGGGTTGCCCTTGCTCAAAATAACCCGCCGCCAATGCAAGACGAATACGCGCTCTTCTTCGCGCCTCCGGCTCGTCGGATTCCGTCACTAAATCAGGTCGAGTGGCAGCTTGCGCTCCTTGCTCTTTACTAGCCGCACACCCCTGTAGCGCAAGGCAACATATGCCAGCTATTCCTGCCAAGATACAGTAATACATCGAATTTTTGATCACCGACAAAAAATCACTCATATGTCAGGCTTCTCCTGGAGTTGCACCGATTTTGGTGTCAGGTCGCAACTGCACCGTCCGTTGAATGGCAATTCGCTGACCAACTCTGGTTCTGTCCCGAACGTCACCCGCCAACTGGCCACAAGCCGCCTCGATATCATCACCCCTGGTCTTCCGGATCGTTGTCACGATGCCCGCATCGATCAGAATCCTGCTGAATATCTGGACCTGCGAAGCGCTCGAGCGAAGCAAGCCCGACGCCGGAAATGGATTGAAAGGTATCAAGTTGAACTTACACCAGTTCAAGCCCTTATTTCGACTGGAGACAAGCTTTACCAACTCACGGGCATGACTCACTTGATCATTCACACCATCAAGCATGCAATATTCAAATGTAATGAAGTCCCTGGGAGCATGGGATAAATATCGATCGCAGGCGCTAAGCATTTCATCAATAGGGTACTTCCTATTGAGTGGCACCAGATTGTCCCGCAGATCATCATTCGGTGCGTGCAACGACACAGCCAACGCAACCGCACAATCAAGCCCCAGCCGATCCATCATCGGCACCACGCCAGATGTAGACACAGTTACACGTCTGCGCGACAGACTGTACCCGTTATCATCCAGCATAACGCGCAGCGCCGGGATCAACGCAGCATAGTTCTGAAGCGGCTCGCCCATGCCCATCATCACGACGTTAGAGATTACACGATCCTTTCGGTCAAAGCGCTGACGCAAGAAATTCTCGGCAAACCACAATTGCGATACGATTTCGGCAGTGGTCAGGTTTCTACTAAACCCTTGATGGCCTGTCGAACAAAAACGGCAGGCGACCGCACACCCTACTTGTGAAGAGACACAAAGCGTCCCTCTGTCATCCTCTGGAATGAAAACTGTCTCGATCGCGTTGCCATGCCCTACATCGAACAGCCATTTGATCGTTCCGTCCGACGATATGGTTTGAGTCGTGACCTTTAGCCCTTGAACACAGGCCGCAAAATTGAGTTTGTCACGCAGCGACTTTGCCAAGTCTGTCATGTCATCAAAATTCGACACTCCTTTTTGATGAACCCATTTGAAGAGTTGGACGGCACGAAAACGCTTTTCCCCGAGCTGGTCACAAAATGCGGCCAAGCCCTCGAGATCGAATTCGAGTAAGTTGACCGCCATTTAGCGAGTTATCGGGAGTAGATATTCATGCCGGGGAAGAAGAAACTGATCTCCACGGCAGCGGTTTCAGCGGCATCTGAACCATGCACAGCATTGGCATCAATGCTTGCAGCAAAATCTGCGCGAATCGTTCCAGGAGCCGCTTTCTTCGGGTCAGTTGCGCCCATAAGATCCCGATTCTTCAAAATCGCGCCTTCTCCCTCCAGGGCCTGGATCATTACGGGGCCGGAAATCATGAAGTCAACCAGATCCTTGAAAAAGGGCCTCGCTTTATGCACCGCATAAAAAGCCTCAGCATCAGCACGCGACAGGTGCACTAATTTGGCGGCGACCACTTTCAGGCCAGCCGCCTCAAAACGGGTGTAGATTTGCCCAATCACATTCTTGGCAACGGCATCCGGTTTGATAATTGACAAGGTACGTTCGATGGTCATTGTAGGTTCCTGAATCTATTAAATAATTTTGTTTTTTTGCACTGTTTGGCAAAGTTTTACATTTTAACCACCTATTGCCCAGCCAACCGGCAAAAAGGACTTACGAGTCCTTGGCGCAAGGCCCTGGACTTACCGCGAAACAAAATCTAACTGGTTCGCCCACCACGTCGCCTCCGGGCGCTGTTGCCACCGACGCTCCCACCTTTGCGCTGGCCCGGCATCCCTTGACGCTGACGCGTGAAGCTATCGGCGCCAATATAGCCAAACGCAGTCTTCATGGGATCTGGTTGAGAATTTCCGTTAGACGAGTCACTTCGATCTCCGCCTGCAAAGCCTCCACCACTTCCGCCGCGGTTGGTACCGTCACCTCTATTGCGCGCTTTCCGATCGCTGTCTTTACGCGATTGCCCTCGTCCATTCGGTGTGCGCTGAGGTCCACCACGCGGAACCTCACTCCTAGGCCCATTGGCCGCTTCGGGCAAGCCTCGCATGTCGGAATCGTCGAGCTCCAGCCATTCTCCACGCTTGAGTCCGCGTGGCAACATCATCGCACCGTAACGAATTCGTATCAGGCGGCTAACTGCATGCCCTACAGATTCAAACATGCGTCGCACTTCGCGATTCCGACCTTCCGAAATAGTGACGCGATACCAACAATTCGCCCCCTCTCCGCCGCCTTCATCTATAGAACCAAACTGAGCCGTACCATCGTCAAGCGCTACACCATCCAGAAGCTTTTGCTTTTCATCTTTGCTCAGAGCGCCAAGTACTCGCACCGCATATTCGCGCTGCAATCCGAATCTCGGATGCATCAACCGGTTTGCAAGCTCACCTGAGCTGGTGAACAGCAAAAGACCTTCTGTATTTAAATCCAGACGACCGACGGATTGCCACTTCCCCTGATGCAACTTGGGCAGTCGCCGAAAAACTGTTGGCCTGTTTTGCGGGTCATCGTTTGTGACAACTTCTCCAACTGGTTTGTGATACGCGATAACGCGGGCGGGTGGCGGATCGATGCGAAACCTGATCGGCTTGCCGTTAACCTTGACATGATCTCCAAACTGAATCCGTTGCCCAATGTGCGCTGGCTCATTGTTGACCGTAATACGGCCCTCCATAATTAGCTGCTCCATCTCGAGGCGGGAACCCATTCCGGACTGTGCAAGAACCTTGTGCAATTTGGGGGCCTCGACCTGCGGCGGGAGGACCCGCTTGGGCGGCAAAACATCGACCGATTCTTCATCGGCATCAAACTGCCCTGATATCACATCATCGAATTCGATTGCCTTTTGCCTGTCGCCTCTCGCCAACGCACCCGACGGCGAGGTCCGACCTTCAGCTAATCGAGCCTTCGAGGCGGCATCCGAGATTTCATTGTTCTCGTCTTGAGGCGCCAAACCCTGTGGCTCGCGCGAGACGGGGTGCTCCGGTGGGCCTTGGGTCATGGCTTAATCTCTTCAAACGATTCGTTGCGGGTCGCAGGTACGCCTTCTTCTGCGAGACCATCTGCAAACGACTGGTCGCTAGTCAAGGAAGCGCCCTCCGATGAGTTGGGCGTTCCGCCCGAATCAGGCGCGATATTCAAAGCAGCTTGCGCCGAATCCGCGAACATCGGCAATACGCCCAGCGGCTGAGGTTGATTTTCGTTCATCACAGGTAGTTGATCGAGCGACTCAAGCCCCAGATCATCAAGAAACTGTCGCGTCGTAGCAAAAAGTGCGGGCCTGCCAGGCGCTTCACGGTGACCGATCGCCTCGACCCATCCACGGTCTTCAAGCTGCTTGATGATCATCGAGTTTATTGTTACACCGCGAATATCTTCCATATCTCCACGTGTGACAGGTTGTCTGTAAGCGATGATGGCAAGTGTTTCAAGCACAGCACGCGTATACCGCGGAGGCTTCTCTGGATGCAGTCGGTCAAGGAATGGGCGCATGGCCGGACGGCTTTGAAACCTCCACCCGGTCGAAACACTTACCAGCTCGACACCCTTTTGAGCCCAGTCGCCCTGCAGATCCAGAAGCAATAGTTTGATGGAATCCTGATTCAGTCGATCATCAAAAAGGGGCCGCATATCACGCACGGGCAATGGCTGAACCGCACAAATTAGAGCGGTCTCCAATACGCGTTTTGCATCAGCCGTATTCATGTCATTTAGGTTCGGGGAAAACGCCAACATGGCGCAAATCAATCAGGATCGGATAGAACCGAGCAAGGGGAGGAAAATCGCAACGAAAACACCAGACAGGTAGCGATTCAACTCAAGCCAGCTTCATTGTAACGCAGGCCCAACTGTGCCAAACCATGTTGAAAGTCACTAGGTGGTGCGGCTCGAAAGGTTTCCTGCCGAAGGGTAAACGGATGCTCAAAAGAAAGGTGAAAAGCATGAAGCGCCTGCCGGGGCATTGCGTCGATAGCGCGCCCCCCATACACCTGATCGCTCAACAATGGATGACCAATTGAGGCCAAATGGACTCGAATCTGGTGCGTACGTCCGGTATGCAATGTACACAGGACAAGGCAGTTCTTTTCACCATTTTTTATCAGGCTAATATCTGTCTGCGCCTGCTTTCCACTGTTTTTCAACAAGTCGACGACGGCCATACGCAGGCGGTTTCCCGGGTCACGCCCAATCGGCGCATCCACCCGCCGCAGCCGGGCTCCGACCCAAGGCCCATTCGCAATCGCGAGGTACCGCCGGCTCACTTGCCTCGCTGCGATCATGGACACTAAAACGTCCATCGCTCTACGCGTTTTTGCGACAACCATCAGACCACTGGTGTCCTTGTCTAGCCTGTGAACAATACCAGCCCTTGGAACATCACTAGCACGAGGGTATTTGGCCAATAATCCATTGAGCAGGGTCCCGCTCCAGTTGCCCGGCGCCGGATGCACAACCATTCCAGCCGGCTTGTTGACAACTACAAGATGCTCATCCTCAAACACGACATTGATGTCCATCCGTTCGGGTGTAAAGGCCTGACTTTGTGGCGTCGGGCGCAACTCGATTCTGCATCTGTCCCCAGCCTTGATCCGGTTCGACACCTTTGCAACGCGAACGCCGTTGAGGGTAAATGCCCCGTCCATGACAAGTTGCTGCAGATAGCTTCTCGAGAACTCAGAATTTAAACCCGCCAACACGCGATCAATGCGTTGTCCATGATGACATTCGTGAGCGGCAAATTCTCGGATTTCAATCTTCAAACCGACGTCTTCGCCGTCTTCAACATCATCGATTGCCGGGGTCGTCGATATAATCGGAGCTGTTTGATTCAAGAAGGTCGTTCCTCATGTCTGAAATCAGATTATCGTCGGTTTGCACAGTGTTGATGGTCGGCGTAATGTTGTCGCTCAGCGCATGTTCGTCACCCACCGTCGACAAAACAGCGACCATGAGCCCGAACCGGATCTACGCGGA
>JAHEBY010000002.1:0-15082 GCA_024642025.1 Comamonadaceae bacterium
CTCCTTCCATTCGGTCACGATCACAAGCGCGTCGGCGTTCTCAAGTGCTGACATCTGGTCTTCGGCGTACATCAGGCGCGGTTCATCAGGGAAACAGTGTGTAGCTTCTAACATGGCGACTGGATCGTAAGCGGATATGGTCGCGCCTGCAGCGAGTAGGTCCTTAATGACTTCACGGCTGGTGGCCTCACGCATGTCATCAGTGTTGGCCTTGAATGCTAGCCCCCACAGCGCAAAGTGCATGCCCTTGAGGTTGGCACCAAATCTCGCCTTAACCTTAGTCCCCAGCACATGCTTTTGAGCATCGTTGGCTAATTCCACTGCGTTCAACACTTTAAGTTCAATGCCTGCGTCATTCGCTGCGGTCTTTATGAGGGCTTTGACATCTTTGGGAAAACACGAGCCGCCATAGCCAGCCCCTGCATACAAGAAATCGTACCCAATTCGCGGGTCACTTCCGATGCCTCGGCGCACGCTTTCAATGTCAGCGCGAAGTTTTTCGGCCAGATTGGCCATCTCGTTCATGAAGCTAATGCGTGTGGCCAGCATTGCGTTGGCTGCGTATTTGGTAAGCTCCGCACTGCGAATATCCATGAGGATCAGCCGATCATGGTTTCGCTGGAAAGGTGCGTACAGTGCCCGCATATTTAGGGCAGCTTGTTCGTTATCGCAGCCCACCACAATACGGTCAGGCTTCATGAAATCTTCAACGGCCGCACCTTCTTTGAGAAATTCGGGATTGGAGACCACACTGAATGGCGTATCAACCCCACGTATTTTTAATTCCTCGGCAATGGCTTCCTTCACGGCGTCCGCCGTTCCCACTGGCACAGTGCTCTTGTTTACCACCACCTTGTAGTCGGTCATGTATTTGCCAATATTGCGCGCAGCGGCTATGACGTACGTCATGTCAGCGGAGCCATCTTCGCCAGGAGGCGTACCCACTGCAATAAACTGAATAGTGCCAAAATGAGCGGCCTTCTCAACGTCGGTCGTAAAGTGCAAGCGTCCAGCGGCAACGTTTCGGCGCACCATTTCCAGCAAGCCCGGTTCAAAAATAGGAATTTCCCCATCTTCCAGTGTTTTGATCTTGGCCGGATCTAGGTCCAGACACAATACATCGTTACCCACCTCAGCCAAGCAAGTGCCACTGACCAAACCTACGTACCCGGTCCCAACAACGCTGATTTTCATGATTTATCTACTCGCTTCATTTCAAATTTATTTTGCGTTTCGCAAATTGGACAATATGCGGCCTCCAAAACGGAGTCGGGATGTGTCCCATGGCGTGAATCGCCGGATCTGGAACGGGTCACTATCCATATCAGATGCACCCCATTCAGTGCTAACGGCCGCATCAAAGCCTAAATTGCGCACCAGTTCCACATCCCGTTCGGTGTAGTCTTCTCCTCGCTTACCATTTGGGTACGCGAACAGGCCTACTCGCTCACCCAGCAGACCTTCCAAGATGGTTTTACTTCCCTTAATTTCCAGATTCGCCTGGTCTTCGGTGAGTCGAGCCAAAATTGGATGAGATATGGTATGCGCACCGATCTGCATGCCAGCTTTGTGCATGGCATTTACCTCGGCTGAGGTCATCATTAAGTTTTCGGGCAATTGAACTTGGGCCAAGTGACCGATATCTTCGGTTACCTCCACCCGCTGTCCAACCGGAAGATATTTAATTTGATTAATCAGGACGGAAATAGCGGCCCGCCGGTCATCAATTGACGTCAGATCATGGCAACCTCGTCCAATGGAGGACAGATCCAAAGCCGGAGCCGAGCAATCACGGACAGCTTCAACAATGGAATCGTTCCACATTCGGCCGCCGTCCAGAAAACCGGTCGCGACAAAAAAGGTTGCCGCTAAACCATGATGGCGAAGTATAGGCAGTGCAACATGGAAATTGTCAGCATATCCGTCATCAAAGGTGATGGAGGCCGCACGCTCTGGAAGAGTACCGGTTTTCAATTGAGCCGTCGCCACGTCCAGTGGCAATACATTGAACCACTTTGCTACCCATCCGCAAATGGCGTTAAAACGGAAAACATGCATATTCTCCGGAAGCAAAGGGTCGGGTTTAGCCAAGACCCTGTGGAAGATTAGAACGGACAATCGAGCTCGCGTACCAGCGGGCGACATCCAACGGAGTAAGGGCTTGAAAGGCATTAAGATGGGGCTCCTGGAGTTTTACTTTTACTCAAAAAGCGTTGGCTATGGGCCAATTCGCCTTTCTCAATCACCCACTCTTTGCCATCCATCCAACGACAGCCAAGAACCGTGAGAATAAGAAGGTTGTAGGGTAGATCGTAATACGACAAACTCAGAAAAGCACCTCCAACGGCATACCCCGCCAAACTAACTTGGCACATAGCTCCAAGGTGGGATAACCACATTGTTTGCGGCTGGCTACTTCCTTGTTTCCGTAACCGGCCAGCCGATAGCCAGACAAATAACCACAGCATCAAAAATAGAAAGAGACCTACAAAACCGTGTTCTCCCAAGACCATGAAGTAGATACTGTGGGCGGCATGAACATCCAATGGATCAGGCGCATACAAGGCAAACAAATCTGGCATCGATACCATAAACCCACCGCCAAAGAAATTTGACTTTGCCAAATTCCAAGCCATCCACCACGCATTGATGCGACCACCGGCGGATGTGTCTTCTTGATAGGCTCCGATCGTTCCCATGCGCTCCCACCATTGCTCTGGCATGAACCAGAGCAGGACCATGCTCGCAACGATCAAGAGGGCAGCTGCCAATCCCTTATTACTACTTCGCCACCACAATACGCTCAACATTGCAGCAATAGCCAGAAATGCACCGCGCGAATAGCTTCCAACGGCAGCGGCGCCACACAAAAGCATGGATACGGCAAGTCCGCGCTTGATCCAGGTCGACTCCGCGGTCAACTGCAAAAAACGCATTAACGGAATAGTCATCACTAGAGCCAGAGCAACCTCGTTGTTACCCTCAATGTAGCTACCCACCGGCCCCCAAACCCTGTAGCTGCCCCCGGTAACTATTGTGAATAACCCTCCTTTGACTCCGTAAAAACCAATTGACACTACTAGGACCCAAGCCAGCATGTTGATATGTCTCTTTGAATGAAGAACTATCATGGCAACAAGCACCATCAAATCGATCTTCATCACTCGCTTCCAAAGATCAAAGCTTTCTTCAAAATGGAATGAGAACGGCAACGTGATAGACATCCAAAAAATGAATATCAACAGGACAGCCGTTTCACGGGTGACAAAGAACTGCCGCCGGTCACTGGAGATGACAACTCCCACCAGAACCGCTGCGGCGATGATCGCAGCGACTGGCATGCTGCTTAAACGCCAAGAATAGGCATGTGGGTTCATGATGCTGACCCACGTCCATCCCATAATACCAACCCAAGGGTGCAGCAAGCCATAGATTGCCAGACCAAGGATGATGGGGCCAAGAGCAATATCACGCATCAGAGTTGGCTCGATTCAGTCCTGCTATCCCTTTGAACAGTGCTAGTTGGGCGTCAGTGGTATTCTCCCAGCTGTAGTTTTCAGCATACTCGCGAACTCGGGCGCGATTCGGGTAAGTCTTGAGCAAGGCACTAATTGTCTCTGCGAAGGAAATCCCATCTCGTTGGTCTACCAGTCGCCCCGCCACTTTTCCGGACACAACCTCCGGCGTTCCCCATATGCGGGTTGCAACCACTGGCGTGCCGCACGCCATGGCTTCGAGCAATACATTCGCCCAACCCTCGCGGCTTGACGCTAATACCATCACATCTGCCGCGCTATACCATCGATATAGTTCTACGTTCGGCACAACACCAACAAACGTGACCTTCCCATCCAAATCTAAGCGTCGACACAGAGATTGCAGCCTGACTCGCTCTTCTCCATCCCCAAGAATCATCAAGCGTGCATGCGGGTGTTCCGGAAGGATCTTTGCCAGCGCCTCAATCGCAATGTGATGGCCTTTGCGCTCCGTCAAATAGCCAACAGAAATCAGTAAAGGAGACCCATTGAATCCAATCTCTGCTCGGGCAACGTCTTGCGGCACCGGCCGAAAACGCAACAGATCAACGCCGTTGCGCATGACATGCAAACGATTTTCAGGAATATTCCAGCTACGCAGCACAGATACCAGCGCAGAGCACACCCCAATAGAAGCGGCTGCATGGGACGCTGCCCACTGCATCATCCGAAGCGGCAGCTTGAACTGTGGGATCAGGTTCAAATCTGTACCACGTGCAGTTATCGTAAATGGCTTGCTAAAGTACTTTCCCAGCATTGCTGCAGCCACACCGTCTGGGTAGTAATAATGGGCGTCAATGGCGTCAAATTCATAACCATCTCTTATCAGTTTTTGCACCACAGGTATAGCGCCTAGCGCCATGGTTATCGGTGCAATGGTCATGCCAACCTTAGGCGGTAAGAAGTAGCGTGGGTGAAAGACGTCGATGCCATTGTGCGTTTCACGCTTCGGTGTTCTCGCCATGCGGGCGTATTCACCAAAGCGTGGGTTGGTGGAAAAAAACCAGGGGACCGGAGCAACAACACGTACTTCAACTTCCCCGCTGCGAAGAAGTTCACGCAATCGGGTTTCAACAAAGATTCCATGACTTGGGCGCACACTGCTGGGATATAGCGTGGAAAAAGTCAGCAATCGAATTTTTCTGGGACTCAAAGTAATCTCTCTTCCAAGTCTTAAGCGTCCAGTTCTGCCGAGACACCTCTTGCACCAGACCGCCCAAATAGGTCAATTACCTTGCGCGCGTGCTGGCGCCAGGTTAATTGTTTGAGCAAGATTAGACCTGCCGCCGCAATTCCAATTCGCTTGCGGAGTTCTTCGTCCCGACAAAGCGTATCTAGCACCTTCTCAATTCCGAACGGATCTACCGGATCGTAGAGAAGAGCGTCAACGCCTCCGGTAAGAATTTCGTGGTGATTGGGTTGGTCAGGTGCCACAATGGCTTTACCCAGTGCCAGATACTCAAATAGGCAAAGCGGGGATGCGTATGGGACCAACGCTGTCTGCAGGGCGATGTCAAACGCCATTGACAGGCTAGGCACTTCCTCCCGCGGCACTGCGCCGGTAAAGGTGAGCCGATCTGCCGTCCCCAGCCGAGCCGCGCAGTCTTCAATCTCGCGGCGTGCCGGCCCGTCTCCGACCACGAGCAGATGCACATTGTATTGACTTGCGGAGCGTGCGACCCACGCCATGATTCGGTCTAGTCGATCCCATTCTCGAACAAATCCGGTAAAGCCGATGACTAGCCGGCCACCTAATCCCAACTTGATCTTGGCCTCGCCAATCGTTGGAAGACCTGCGTAGTGGTCTTCATTAATGCCATTGGGAATTACTTGAATGCGCGCCGGATCTACGCCGTTGGTTACCATATAGTTGGCCAGCACATGGGTTACTGGCAAAATTACATTGGCTTGCTTCCAGACGTACAGTTCTACCCAATTTGCGAGACGTGGCCAAGCCAAACCGCCATACTCGCGGCGCTCGACGGCCATGGGTGCGTTGACCTCAAGAATCAAGGGCAATCCAAAGCGTTTTTTGGCCCAGACGCCCGCCAAAAGATAGAGGTTATAACGCTCGTAAATGCCGTCCGGGCGTTCCAGGCGGATCGCTTTGACGAGACGTTTGTAGGCTACCCAAGAATAGGCCAATTCAGCCAATTCATAGACTTGCCGTGGCAATATTGATTTGAGCCGCCCTACCCAGCCAGGACTTCCCCCCGAGCCGGTTTCGTCCCCAACTTGCGGTGCGCTTTCGGTCACAACATGACCCTCAGCGCGCAGCCCATTGATCATTTCTGCAATATGAGTAGACTGACCATCCCGCGAGGCGGTGCGATGATGATAAAGGATCTTCATGCGCTCAAATGCCGGTAGGGGAAGTCACACTCAGCCCCGCAGCATTGCGCAAGAAGGCGTCATACATGAGGAGTGTCCACAGTGGAGTACTGTGATCTCGAACGCCTTTCTCATGTTGCTCAACCATTTGCCGTATTGTCGTTTGGTCGAACCACCCTGTACCGGCTAGTGGACCACCTAGCAATGCTCTCCGCACGCGTCCACGCAATGGGCCCCTAAACCAGCGTGCCAAAGGCACGGCAAAGCCCATCTTCGGCCGGTACATGATGTCACGGGGAAGCAGGGGTTCCATTGCCTTCTTCAGTAGAAACTTGCTTTCGCCACCGCGAATTTTGAATGAGGACGGAAGCGTGGCGAGCCACTCGACGATCTCGTGATCCATCAGCGGTTCACGCACTTCCAGCGAGTGTGCCATGCTGGCGCGGTCTACCTTGGTGTTGATATCTCCTACCAAATAGGTGTGCGTATCGATGTACTGAATTAGTGCCAGTGGATCTTCCGTGCCCGCATTCGCCGCATGACGGGTAAATACTTCGCGGGCGTTGTACCCACCCAGCTCCATCTTGAAGGAACTGCTGTAAAGCCGACTGCGATCGGCGTCACGGATTAATGACATGCTGTGGAAATAGGCCTCCACCGAGTTTCGGGCCAATGATTCGAAGGTGGTCTTGGCGCGAAATACACGTGGTGCCCAATCGGCCTTGGGGTAGAGTTTTCCCAACGCACCAAACATCGGACGCCGCAGGCCAAGCGGTAGAGCTGAGCGCATGTGCTCTTCATTTAGATGCAGCTTGTAACGGCGGTAGCCGCCAAACGTCTCATCACCACCGTCACCCGACAGGGCTACGGTGACGTGCTTGCGCGCCAACTCGCAGACCCGGTAAGTGGGGATAGCCGAGCTGTCGGCGTAAGGTTCATCATAAAGGTGGGCTAGAGTATCTATGAGGTCGAAATCGTCGCTCTTTACTGTTTCCACTCGGTGGTTGGTATGGTGGCGGTCCGCTACTGTCTGCGCAAAGGCACTTTCATTGAACGCCGGTTCCTCAAAGGCGATCGAGCAGGTATTGACCGAATCGCTCGATAGCCCTGCCATTAGTGCGACCACCGCGCTGCTGTCCACGCCACCTGAGAGGAAGGCGCCTAGAGGCACTTCTGCGATCATGCGCAGGCGAATGGACTCTTGCAAACGCTGGACCAGTTCGATCTGGGCGTCGGCCTGGCTGATAGGATTTTTCAGCGTGAAGTGCACGTCCCAGTACGCCACAGGCTCCGCCAGCGGCTGGCCCCGACGGAGGGTCAGGGTGTGGGCAGGGGGCAGCTTTCTGGCCTGTTTGAAGATGGCGCGCGGCTCGGCTACGTAGCCCAAGGCGAAATATTCTTCAACAGCCAAGGGATCGATATCACGGCGCAGGCCGCCGTGAGCCATGATTGACTTCAGTTCGGACCCGAAGAGCAAGGTACCGTTGTCAAGCAGTGCGTAGTACATGGGCTTGACCCCCAGCCTGTCTCGCGCCATGAAGAAAGTCTGTCGGTTACGGTCCCAAAGGGCGAAGGCAAACATGCCACGGAAATGTTTGACGCATTCGGACCCCCATGACTCCCATGCATGCACGATGACTTCCGTATCGCTTTTGGTGTGAAACACGTGACCCAAAGCCTGTAGCTCTGGAATCAACTCCTGGTAGTTGTAAATTTCTCCATTAAATACGACCACCACGGACCCGTCTTCGTTGAACAAAGGCTGTTGACCCGTCGCGATATCGATGATGGACAGACGGCGATGACCCAGACCCACGCCGGGTTCGATATGAAAGCTACCCTCGTCTGGGCCTCGGTGCAGCTGTGTATCATTCATTTGCTGCAGGACAGTACGATTGATTTCGTTACCGCCTCTAGTGTCAAAGATACCCGTGATACCGCACATATTGTGTTGTGTTGTGATGTTATTGAATGATATCTGCGCGACGCAACTGCTGGTCGTACACAGCTTGGTAAGTGGACACCATGGCCTGCAGGCTGAAATTTTCCACGACGCGTCTGCGCCCAGCCATACCCATGCCATACATTGATTTTGGATCGGAAAAAAATCTAGTCAGGTGATCAGCCATCGTTTGTGGATTGGCCGCTGGAACGATATAGCCGGTCTCCCCATGCATAACCAGTTCAGCGTTTCCACCCACATCAGTGGCAATCACGGGCAGGCCGCTAGCCATGGCCTCCAAAATAGTGTTGGAGATGCCCTCAGCCAGCGATGGTAGTGCGAATCCATGCAGGCCACGCATGATGTCAGGCACATCGCTGCGCTCACCGGGCAACCAAGCCAGATGGCTTACCCCCGCAGCCTCCAACACCGCCAAAGCTTGCAAGCGCAACGGTCCTTCCCCCACCATGATCAGACGCAAACGTGCTCCAAGCTCAGGGTTTTGAGCAAGGGTTTGCACAAACGCGTGGGCGAGCATAATTTGGTCTTTAACGGCTTGCATCCGGCCTATGGTTCCCACGAGCAAATGCTTCGTTGGGTCGAACGGGCACCCCTCGATACGCCCTGGCCCGTCAGGTTCCGGACGAAAGCGAATAACATCAACGCCGTTATAGACTTGGGTAATTCTCCTTTTCGGCACATTCACTTTGTCAACCAGGTAGTCAGCCAGATCCCGTGACAGTGCCATGTAGTGATGGACAAACGGCCTGTAGAGGCGGCGTACGCGCTGGTAAGCGATGTTGCCCCCGTGAAGATCCCCAACATCGCGGCCATGCTCACCATGGATGCGAACAGCCACGCCTGCAGCCCACGCTGGAGCATGCACCTCCAATGCAGCAAGGTTACGGCTGTGGACGATGGCCGGCCGCAGCTGGCGGAACATTTTGAAAAGTTTTGCATACTGCCAAATCCCTTGACCAGGCGGCTTGCGCAGTGCGATGAACTCCACATCGCTACGCTGGATGCGCCGGCGAAATTCGGTAACCTCCGTTAGTGCAAGTACTGCGTGTCGATATGCATCGGCAGGCATATGGTTGATGAGATTGACGATACCGTTTTCCAGCCCGCCGGTGTCGAAGCGGTACATTACATGGAGAACAAGTGGGCGGTTGTCACCTTGCATGTGTGACCTTTGGCAATATGACCACGCCTACAGTCGCCAAAGTTTGTACCCGGCACTTTCAATGGCAACTCGATCAAAGGCAGCCTTGACGTCGATGAAGGCGCCGCCTTTGACAAGCTTCCTGGCAAAGTCCTCCATGGACAACGCTGCAAACTCTTTGTGAGCCACAGCCGCTACGATTGCGTCTGCGCGAGGTAACTCCGTCCAAGGTAATAGCGGTACACCATACTCTCGCACGGCCTCATCAGACTCGGCCTGGGGGTCAGTTACAAAGACCTCCACTCCATACGTTTTGAGCTCGTTGATGATGTCGATGACCTTGGAATTACGCAGATCACTGCAGTTTTCCTTGAAAGTCAGTCCAAGCACGTTCACTTTGGCGCCTTTGACATAGCTACCACCCGCAATCATGTGCTTGATTGTCTGCTCAGCGATGAATTTCCCCATGCCGTCATTTATACGACGACCTGCCAATATGACCTGCGGGTTGTAGCCCAGCATTTCGGCCTTGTGGGTCAAGTAGTATGGATCAACGCCAATGCAATGGCCGCCAACCAGGCCCGGCTTGAATTTGAGAAAATTCCATTTAGTCCCAGCAGCTTCGAGTACTTCAGTGGTGTCGATGCCAAGTTTGTCGAAGATGATCGATAGCTCATTCATCAAAGCAATGTTCAGATCTCGTTGGGTATTTTCAATCACCTTTGCAGCTTCTGCAGCCTTGATGCTTGATGCTCGATGGACGCCCGGCAAGATGATAGTCTCATAAAGTTTCGCCACCTTGTCGATAGTCTCTGGTGTGTCGCCAGAGACTATCTTTAGAATCTTGGTAAGAGTATGTTCCTTGTCACCTGGGTTGATTCGCTCAGGTGAATAACCTACAAAGAAATCACGCTTCCATTTCAAGCCAGACTCACGCTCCAACACCGGAATACATACTTCTTCAGTTGCGCCCGGGTAGACAGTGGATTCATAAACAACAACAGCGCCTTTTTTCATGTGGCGGCCAACGCTGGTGCTCGAACCAATGAGCGGCCGGAAATCTGGAATATGGGCGTTGTCTACAGGCGTTGGAACCGCCACAACAATGATATCTGCTTCAGCTAGCATGCTTGCATCGGACGTGTAAATGGCATGAGGTGAAGCCCGCATTTCGTCATCCGACAGTTCCCGAGAAGGGTCGACACCTTTCGTACACGATTCAACTTTGTCGATCGCAATATCAAAGCCGATGGTGCGAACGTGTTTGCCAAACTCCACTACCAATGGCAAACCTACATACCCAAGGCCGATAACTGCAACTACATTCATCACTCTTGCTCCAAAACAAATGGTTCGCTATTTTCTTTTCTGCGCTCCAGGGGCGCATTTCATAAATGCGCCGGAAAGTCCATTGACCAATAGGACTGAGGCAGGGCTCAAGCACGCGCGGCCCTATCTAGTTAGGAGCGGAGACAACAACGCCCATAGAGTCGTCGCCACACCCTAACAAATGACAGATGCCACTATAAGCTTAGGCAAGACTGTCGTTGATGGTCAAAATACCGTTTATTCCAAATAATTTCCATCCCCTCAAGAGTTATAAATTGGCTTGTTCAGCCATACTGGATCCGGGCAATTTTGCAATGCGAGCTGCGGGGTGTCTACCAATCAAAAGAACTTGAACCAATTCGGGAATCAAGTGGGCCCGTTTGGTTAGCTCTGGTCGACATGCCTGTCGCCTTGAGGGCTTGCGGTAATTCGCCAATCCGGGTTGCAAGTGGCTCAATCGCCTTGAGCGCAAGTTTCGCTTAGAATTGGGAACCGTGCGGCTACCTTTGTAAGTGAGGCGGGACGCCATGACGGGACTTTTATGGGATCGAGTTGCTCACCGGATTGGCGGTTGGGGCGCTTGCGGCAAATGGGGCTGTATTGCTTGGGGTGGACGAGGCACTTCGCGGGCTCAAAGCCAGGGCCGTGACTTGAGTCGACACCGCTTAGGAAGATGTCGGCAGACTTTCTGCGGAAGCGGCGATGGTTGTGCTTGGCGCAGACTTGGCTTACGTGCCCGCCATCATGCGCACGCGGTCTGTTCTTCGGCAAATTTGGATTTCGCCATCACACCTTCTTTCGGCCATGCCGATAAGCCACCTTGCTGCCAACTTTGAACCGTCCACACATTCGAGGGAAAGGTCAATTTCTTGGGCAAGGCTCAAGAGTGCGCTGATTTTCAAGGTTTGAGTTTGCGCACACTGCAAAACGCGGAGTTGTATGAGCGTTAGCAAATCAAACAATTTCAGTAAGTGGCAACGTCGTTTCTCATCATCAAATAATTGATCGATTCATGTGAAAAAGTTGCGTTTTTAATGCGGGCCACCAGTTGAGGCGCGATTTCCTGAAGGCTTCATTGTCGAATAGGCTATATTCTCCTTTCAAGTCGATTTGCAGCTTGCAACAAGTTTGGGAGATACGGTGTGAAAAGTGTCTATGTCTATATACGGGCGTTGTCCCATTGGTTTGGAATTGCTTTCTTGGCGGGTGTAATCTCTGCTTGCGCCAACAGCACGGCCGGATACCCGCCCGCTCCTTTGGTCGCTGCTACGCCTGGGTACAACTATCTTGTTGGTCCAGGCGATACCCTTAGCATTACAGTATGGCGCAATCCGGAATTGTCATTAACGGTGCCAGTCAGACCGGACGGGAAGCTTTCTACGCCACTTGTAGATGAACTCCTTGTCCAAGGTAAGACCACTGTCGAAATTGCCCGAGACATCGAGAAATCTCTGAGCAAGTTGGTCCGTGATCCAGTCGTTACGGTAATAGTAACCAATTTTGTCGGTCCGTACAGTGAACAGATCCGGGTTGTTGGGGAGGCAGCAAAACCTCAAGCCCTACCCTACAAACAAAAAATGACGTTGCTGGATGTCATGATCGCTGTGGGAGGTATCACGGATTTTGCTGATGGCAATAGAGCTTCTATTACTCGAACTTCTGAAGGTGACAAGCGGTATTCAGTGCGACTCAAAGATCTTTTAAAGCGTGGAGACACCTCTGCAAATGTGGAAATGAAGCCTGGCGATATTTTGACCATCCCTCAAGGCTGGTTCTAGAGGTTCTGTAGCTTTTTGTCCCTCATGCTGCCTTTCATGGGTGGTTCGCTTGGTGCAGCAATGACAAGATTGTCACGACATGGATGAACTAATTAGTCAAATACGCTACCTGGCAATGGGGATATGGGCAAATCGATGGCTTGGGATTGTCGTTGCCTGGATAGTGGCAGCCATCAGCGCGATTATTGTTTTGTCGGTGCCGGATCGCTACGAGGCCTCAGCGCGGATCTATGTAGATACTCAGTCAATACTGAAACCCTTGATGTCAGGATTGGCTATACAGCCAAACGTCGAGGAGCAGGTCGTGATGTTGAGCCGAACGCTGGTCACCCGTCCCAATGTTGAAAAACTTATTCGTATGGCCGACTTGGATCCCAAAGATCAGTCGAAACCAGCCAAGGACGCATTGATTGATCGGTTGATGAAGACGCTTGAAATAAAGAACGTGGGGAGGGATAACCTTTATGTCTTATCTTATATTGACAGCAGTCCTGAGCAAGCCAAACGTGTAGTGCAGTCCCTTGTTTCCATTTTTGTAGAGTCAAGCATGGGGGACTCCAAAAATGACTCAAGCGCCGCCAAGAAATTCATTGATGAGCAGATCAAGTCTTATGAAGTCAGACTGGAAGAGGCAGAAACCCGGTTGAAAGAGTTTAAGATTCGGAACATTGATATTCAGACGGCCGACGGGAGGGATATGGCCGGTAGATTGGGCGCACTTTCGAGTCAACTTAGTCAAGCAAGGCTCGAATTGCGTGAGGCTGAAAACGCGCGCGACGAAGCAAAGCGTCAGTTGGATGCTGAAAAAGCGCAAAGTGCGGATATCACTTCGCGAAGTCTTCTCCAAGAATCTGCCATGTCCGTATCAACGCCCGAGATTGATGGACGTATTGACGCACAAAAACGTAATCTTGATGCCTTACTTCAGCGATTCACGGAACAGCATCCAGATGTGGTGAGTGCTAGGCGGCTGATCAAAGAGCTGGAAGAGGTCAAACGCAAGGAAGTACAAGCCCTCCGAAAGATTGCGATGAACGCGCAGATTCCAGCTACGACTCCTGCAAATAGTCTGGCTTATCAAGAGTTGAACCGAATGTTGGCAACATCTGAAGTCCAGGTTGCGGCTCTTCGTGCAAGAGTTGGAGAATACGAGTCTCGTGTGAATCGAGCGCGTGAATTGATGAAGACCGCTCCTCAAATAGAGGCTGAGTTCGCGCAACTAAATCGGGACTACGACAACAACAAAAAGAACTATAACGATCTCGTTGCCCGAAGAGAGTCTGCTGCAATGTCAGGAGAGCTCGAGAGTGCCGCGGGTGTGGCAGATTTCCGTGTGATCGATCCACCCAGAGCGTCGCAGCGCCCAGTGGCTCCAAACCGGATGCTCTTGCTGCCTTTGGCACTTTTGGCTGGAATTGGCGCCGGACTGGCATCTTCATTTATTGCGAGTCGCTTGAGGGTGGTTTTTCATGACGCGCAGTCGCTTAGGCAGACTGTTAACCTGCCGCTACTTGGAGTAGTAACGGTGGTTATGGGGGATGCGGCGGTTTCAAAGGAAAGGTCAGATTTTAGGAAATTCATGGGCGCGTCGGGAGGTCTGATTTTTGCTTTTGTCTTGACAATGGTCGCCCTGTCGATGGTGGCTGGGCGAGCTGGGTGATGGGAAAATGAGAAGTCTGATCGAACAGGCGGCGCTGCGACTTGAGCAACTGCGTCAAGCAGGAGCTGCTATTCCTTTGATGACAGGTGACATAGTCTCTACATCGACTCGTGTAAATGACACTGCGCCTCTAAAGCCTGAATCAAAGCAAGTGCAGTTTTCTAGGAAAGTGGAAATCGACTTGGAAATGCTGCATGGTGCTGGGCTAATCAGCCCTGATGCGCCACGTTCTCAAATCGCGGATCAGTTTAGGGTCATTAAACGCCCATTAATTCGGAATGCCAAGGGAAAAGGTGCTTCTATCATTCCAAACGGTAACCTTATTATGGTTACCAGTGCCCTACCTGGTGAGGGAAAAAGTTTCACTGCAATCAATTTGGCGCTCAGCATTGCAACTGAGCTCGACAATACCGTTATGCTGGTCGATGCAGACGCAGCAAGACCCTCTGTAATGAGTGTGCTGGGACTCCCAAATGGGCCAGGTTTGTTTGATTTGGTACTTGACGAATCTAAAGATTTGTCGAGCGTGTTATTGAGAACAAATATCGAGAAACTGTCCATACTTCCGAGTGGCACGCCACATCCGCGGGCTACTGAGCTTTTGGCAAGTGACGCAATGACCCGACGTCTGGATGATATGGCTAGACGCTACGCGGATCGCATTATTATTTTTGACTCGCCGCCGTTGCTCATTACCACTGAGCCGCGAGTACTTGCCTCGCATATGGGTCAAGTGGTCATCGTGGTGCGCGCCGGAAAGACCCTGCAAACAGATGTTTTACAGGCCATTTCCACAATTGAGAGTTGCCCGGTCAAGTTGTTGTTATTGAATCAAGCCCGGACTGATTCTAAAGAGGGATACGGGTATGGATATGGTTACGAGGCAGAGCAAGAGTTGAAGCACGGTTGATCGGCCTATCAGTATTCGCCATTTTCAGATTGAGTCACATGCGAACCCGTAAAAAGTACTTTGTGATTGCGCTGTCAGCGGCCTGTTCGTTCATTGCATCCAGTGACGCCTTTGGCCAGGCGTCAAATGCTGACTCTGTGCCAATACGGGGGTGGACAATCGTTCCCCGCGTATCTGTTTCCGAGACGTTCACAAACAATGTAAATTTGACGAGTACTGGGAAAAAGTCTGAGGAAATAACTGAGATCAGCCCGGGCATCAAAATTACTGCAGATAGCGTACGACTCAAAGCTTATCTCGACTATTCGCTTTCCGAGGTCTTCTATGCGCGAAACTCATCACCACGTCAATCACAAAATTCTTTGAGCTCGTTTGGTACATTTGAAGCGGTAGAGAATTGGGGCTTTATTGATTTCGGCGGCAACATATCACGG
>JAHEBY010000002.1:15092-24816 GCA_024642025.1 Comamonadaceae bacterium
GCTTTTGGGTCGCAGGCTGTTAGCAATGTGTCCCTCGGTTCCAACCAGTCGGAAGTTTCGAGTTACTTGCTCGCGCCCTATGTTCGTGGTCATTTTGGTGAAACAGCTACCTACGAGGCGCGATATGAACGAGTGGTAACCTCAAGTGATGCTTCAGCGGTTTCAGATGTGACTACCGGTGATAGCAGTTTCAAGGCGAAGGGAGTTAGGGCCTTTGGGTCCCTTGGGTGGTCAGCTGATTTGAGTCGACAGAGCGTAAAGTACAGCGTGGGTCGATCAACCGAGGCTGACCGCATAAATTTTGGACTTTCCTACCCGCTAAGCGCACAAGTCGAATTCTTCGGTAATTTGGGGTGGGAGGCTAATAATTACACTACCTTCAATAAAGAGCAATACACCACAAGTGGTTTGGGGGTTATCTGGTCTCCGTCAGAATTAACCAAGGTGTCAGCGTTCGGAGAACGTCGCTCATTCGGGATTGCACACAACATCAGCGCCGAACATCGAACCGCCCGGACCGCATGGAAATTTTCGGACACGAGAGATGTTGCAGCAACCCCGAATCAGGTCGGAATTGCAAGCCGTGGGGCAGTCTACGATCTATTATTTGCTCAATTTGCAACTATCCAACCCGATCTTGTCCTGCGCGCCCAATTGGTAAATGCCTATTTGCAGGCCAGCGACATAAGTCCGAATACAAATACCACTGGCAGCTTTTTGATTTCAGCCCAGGCACTTCAGCGCCGTCAAGACTTTTCATTTGCTCTACTTGGAGTGAGGGACACTATTACGTTTTTCGCGTCGCGAAGCGAGACCAGTCGCCTCGATCCATTGTCTGCGGTTACCGATGACTTCACATCCTCCCAAATTGTTCGCCAAAGAGGGTTCAGCGTGAACTACGCCCACCGATTGTCACCCGATTACTCGTTGGGAGCGCTTGCGTCCCAACAACACAGCGTCGGCTCGCTGAGTTCGCAAGACACAACATTGCGCACGATATTGATTAACTTCGTGGCAAAACTGGGTAAGCAATCTTCAGCGTCACTAGGTCTGCGTCGGACAGTATCAGGTGGTGCTGGGAGTGTGTACTCTGAGACCGCAGTGACGGCCAATTTGAATGCGCGTTTTTAACCCATGTATGAAGCATATTACGGGTTAACTAGCAAGCCCTTTCAACTCAATCCCGACCCGAGTTTCTATTTCAGTAGCAAGCAGCATCGGCGTGCAAAGGCTTACCTTGAGTACGGGCTGCAGCGAAATGAAGGCTTCATTGTTATCACCGGTGAGGTTGGGGCTGGCAAGACTACGATTGTCAGAGGACTTATTGCCAGTCTGGACCCGGACAAAGTCGTTGCAGGGAATCTTGTCACTACCCAGCTCGATGCTGATGATACGCTGCGCATGGTCGGGGCTGCATTCGGTGTAAAGGTCAATGACCTATCGAAGGCTGAGGTATTGATGGCTCTTGAAGCATTCCTTGTGAGCCAGACAAGTGAAGGGAAGCGTTGCCTGTTGATTGTCGATGAGGCACAGAATCTGGCGCCACGGGCGGTAGAAGAGCTGCGAATGCTTTCGAATTTCCAGATCGGACAGCAGGCGCTCCTACAGACATTTTTAGTGGGTCAGCCTGAGTTTCGCGCTATTTTGCAGAGCCCTAATATGCAACAGCTCAGACAGAGGGTAACGGCAACCTGTCATGTTGGCCCGCTTGATCAGGATGAGACACGTGGCTACATTGAGCACCGTCTGAAATGTGCTGGTTCAACGGGGCGTCCAAGCTTCGACGTTCAATCGCTTGAAAGAATTTTTGAAAAATCTGACGGGATTCCACGGAGGGTGAATTTGATCTGTGACCGTCTACTGCTCTTTGGGTATCTCGAAAACAAAGACTCTTTTGGCCTGGGAGACGTTGACGAAGTTGTCAAGGAAATCCACGACGAATCCGCGTTCCCTACTGCCAAAGAGGTGGACCCTCAGCTCGGTTGGGAAGATTCAAATAGTCAACATTTGACAGGCTTAAGGGCTATCGACATTGATCTCAGCAAGTTTCGCGTGGCGCCCGCACAGGCAAATGAACTTTCCAATCAAGTAAGAGGCTTGGGACTTGAGCAGTACGATGGTCGTTTGCGGCGCCTTGAGAAAAGCGTTCTGCGCGTGGAGCGCATAGAACTTGAAATCTTGGTTGTCCTTCAGAAGCTTGTTGCGGCTGTTTCGAAACCATCTCAGGCTAGTGATAAATGAATTTTTCAGGGTCAATTCGATGGGTTTTGTGCGCCTGTCCAAACTTTACGAAGTTGACGCCCAATGCGGATGTGATGGCGGCGCATATCCCGACCTTCCCTAGCGGATGATGGATACCTATTCAGTGAATACTCTCACGCCCTCAGGCATGGCCGCGGATGGCGATTTATTGTCGATTTTCCCATGTTCGTTCGTGGCTGTTATTAGAGACGTGCCTGAGATTAACCGTGAAGCTGGTCAGCGCAGTTGCGACAGGGTGATAGCCGAGGAAATCGGCCGGCTCCCAACCGACCTGATCTCTGACCGTTTGTACGCAAACGCGCTAACTATGCGGAATAAGCGGCTGTGCAAAGACATTCTTTCAGACCGTGCTTGTTTTACCGCCAAGAACATGATTGTCCCCGGTGATTTACAGTACGGAGGCACTGCACAGGGTGTACTGTGCCTTACCCTACGCGAAAACACCGAGCGGCCCATTAGTTTGGAGCAACATAGGAATATCTTTGTCGAGCGCAAATGCAATACCAATTCGGCTGGTGCTAAGAGCGTCCTGTACGATCGAGGCAAATGGGGTCAGCTCCTAGAACATTGGGACAAAGATACAGGCGAACGCACTGTTTCAGATTTGTTTCAATGGTTGACCCAGAGCCAAACCGGTGTGGCGCTGAAATCTACGGGCACCTGAGGCAACTGGCATGGCACTTTCTATTACCAACGCCTTGACTATTGACGTCGAAGACTACTTCCAGGTTTCAGCATTTGCTCCCTACATAGCCCGATCAGAGTGGAACACTCGGGAGTGTCGCGTCGAGCGCAACGTCAATGTGATTCTTGAGATGCTTGCCAAGCATAATACTCAGGCCACATTTTTCACCCTCGGCTGGATTGCCGAGCGATACCCCCAATTAATTCGGCAGATTGTGGCGCAGGGGCATGAACTTGCCAGTCACGGCTATGGCCATGAGCGCGTGAGCGACATGACCGAGGAGGCTTTTTTTGCCGACATCAATTTGGCCAAAATTATTTTGGAGGACTTAGCAGGTACCGAGGTGAGAGGTTACCGGGCACCCAGCTTTTCCATTGGCACTCGTAACCCTTGGGCGTTCGATTACTTGGCGCGAGCGGGGTACAGTTACAGCTCCAGCATTTATCCTATCAAACATGATCACTACGGCATGCCCGACTCCCCGCGTTTTGCCTACGAAGTGCGTCCGGGCCTGATCGAAATCCCCATCACCACACTGCGGGCTTTAGGGCGCAATTTCCCTTCAAGTGGCGGAGGATATTTTCGACTGTTGCCTTATGCCGTGTCACGTTGGATGCTGGGCCGTATCAACTCGGGTGAACGCGAGTCAGGCATTTTCTATTTTCATCCTTGGGAAATCGACCCTGACCAACCCCGTATCGACGGCATCAGCAAGAAAACGCGCTTTCGGCACTACATCAACATAGACCGCATGGAAGTCCGTCTGAATCAATTGTTGCGCGACTTCAGATGGGGACGAATGGACCACGTATTTCTCAATAAACTATCTAAAAATGCTGCTGTTGCCTGAGAATTCAAAAATCAGTGTCAAACGGTTAGTGCTTGGAGATACCGCCAACGTAAAGCGTTGGGATGACTTTGTTTTTTCGTGCCCTACGGCGACCTTTTTTCATCGCGCTGGTTGGCAAGACATTATCCAGAATGTTTTTCGGCATCAAACATATTTTTTATACGCTGAAGTCGATAGCACTATACATGGTGTGCTTCCCCTCGGCCACGTTGACAGCTGGTTGTTTGGCAGTTCACTCGCAGGTCTGCCTTTTGCGGTTTACGGGGGAGTCGCTGCTCTCAATCCCTCAGCTGCAGATGCACTGGAGCTGGAGGCTCAGCGTATCGCAGAACACCTAGGCGTCTCGTACCTCGAAATGCGAAACGTCAACCCACGGCACAATGATTGGCCTACCCAAAATTTGTACGTCACCTTTCGCAAAGAGATATTGGGCGATGAAGAGGCAAATATGCAAGCCATACCGCGCAAGCAACGTGCAATGGTTCGGAAGGGAATTAAGAACGGACTTGTCAGCGAAATTGACGGCACTGCGGATCGCTTCTTTGCCCTCTTTGCGGATAACGTTCATCGGCACGGTACCCCGGCTATGCCCAAGAAATACTTCGAGACATTGCAAGCAGTGTTTGGCACCGACTGCGAGATACTAACGGTCCTGGCGCCTGACGGTCGCGCTATAAGCAGCGTCCTTAGCTTTTATTTTCGTGATGAAGTCTTGCCCTATTACGCTGGCGACGACATGGCCGCCCGTGATCTCGGTGCCAACGACTTCAAGTATTGGGAGCTCATGCGACGTGCCTGCGCCCGCGGTCTAAAGGTTTTTGACTATGGTCGCAGCAAACATGGTACAGGTCCCTATGCATTCAAGAAAAACTGGGGATTTGAACCCAAACCACTGCATTACGAATACTGTCTTTACAAGCGAGACGATATCCCGCAGAACAATCCCAGCAACGCAAAGTACAAGCTCATGATTGGTATTTGGCGTCGCATGCCCATTCGTTTGGCTAACTGGCTCGGCCCATTCGTTGTACGTAATCTTGGCTAAATGTGTCCATGGGTAACCTCCTCTATCTTGTGCACCGGTTGCCGTATCCGCCCAACAAAGGCGACAAGGTTCGCTCGTACCATTTACTAAAGCATCTGGTTAAACGCCACCGTGTTTTTCTTGGCACTTTCGTGGACGATCCGGCTGACGAGGCCTATGTCGACAAGGTTCGCCAGATCTGCCCTGAACTATATGTGGCGCGCTTGCACCCTCGCGCTGCGAAGCTGCGCAGCCTCAGTGGGTTGATCACCCACCAGGCTTTAGGCCTGCGTTATTATCAAAATGCTGGTTTGCAGGCTTGGGTAAACGAAACGCTAAGCAAGCATGCGATTGATTCGACCATCATTTTTTCGTCTGTTATGGCACAGTATCTTGATGCTGTCCAAGTAAATCACCCCCCCAAAATGTTGGTTGATTTTGTGGATGTGGACTCCGCAAAATGGACCCAGTATGCGGCCAGTCATCGGTGGCCCATGTCCTGGCTCTACCGCCGGGAGGGTGAGCGTTTATTGGCCTGCGAGCGCGCAATTGCTGCCCGCGCCCAACGATCCTTCTTCGTAACAGACAACGAGACTGCGCTTTTTCAACACATGGCTCCAGAATGTGCACAGCAGGTTGAAACCATGAGCAACGGCGTCGATGCCGATTTTTTCTCTCCTGACCCTAGCCGCGCTTCGCCCTTTACCGAAAGGAAATCAGATTCACCCCATATCCCACTAGTGTTTACGGGCGCAATGGATTACTGGCCCAATGTTGATGCCGTTACCTGGTTCGCGAATGAAGTATTACCGAAGTTGGTACTAACTTTCCCAAATATTCTCTTCTACATTGTTGGGCGCAGTCCTCCCTCGTCCGTCATGGCACTTGCGTCGGACAAGGTGCTCGTTACAGGTACCGTACCTGACGTGCGGCCCTACCTGCAACATGCTGCTGTGGTTGTAGCCCCGTTGCGCGTGGCCCGAGGGATCCAAAACAAGATTCTAGAGGCCATGGCAATGGCCCGACCCGTGGTGGCGTCGCAATTATGCTTGCAAGCCGTAGATGCGGAACACGGTTCAGAGCTTATTTCAGCCAAAGAGGCGACCGATTACGTTCGCGAGATTGAAAACTTGTTGAATTTCCCGGATCAAGCCCATGCCTTGGGTCAATGCGGGCGAAAGCGCGTAGTTACAAGCTACAGCTGGGAAGCTCACCTGAGTCGTATCGACCCGTATCTTGAGCCCTCGCTTGGGAACCCCCGTTTTCGATAGCCTGTAGAAATAGTGCGCTTGGGCAACTGACCCCTCCACTATCTTCGAAGTAACCTCAAGTCCGGGTTGGTTTTCTTGTGATGGCAGTTAAGGGGTAGGGAATCGGTGGTGGGCGCGCCCTGATAGCTCAATAGAATTGGGTGTTATGTGATTTAGTTCACGGGAAGGTTCATTCGGTGTTGCTAGAATGAAAAAAAGGTGTAAGGTAATGTAACGAGCATCGATTTAATTAGAGGATGCAGGGGATGTCAAAATGACTGGTGACGATTGTGAGCAGACAGTGCAAAGCGAACAACAGGCGTTGAGCGCGCCCGCTTTGGCTCGCCGTCGGGCGCTGCTAAGAGGCGTCACGAAGGGCGCGACCGTACTGGGGGCCGGTGTTCCTTTGAAGACACTAGCTTCGCAATCGGTTTTTACCAATCCTGGGAAAGGTGGCGCGCCTGTCATTCGCTGCGGAATTTCCGGGATGACCTCGGGTGTTCACTCACGCGGTACCGTTACTTCCGTATGCTCGGGGTATGGCCCCGGTTACTATAAAAACCGCGAAAATTGGCCGAGAAACGTGAACCCTGATGCAGCATGTTCCAGCCTATTTGCAAGGTGTCGAATCACCGTGCCTGCCTCTTCAGGTTACGGCCAGAGAGCTGCAACCCTCTATGAGGTAATGAATAATTACTCCAGTAGTGATGAGTTCCACTGGATTACTGCTTGGTTGAATGCAATGGGCGGTGCCCCTAGAAGCTGGCACTTTCCTTATTCGGGCCAACAAGTTGTGAATTTTTATAACGGGACTGGTCCGTATCCAGCAGATAAGGCGCTGGATTTTTTCAAGACTTACATGGAAAAGCACATCTGAATGAGCGGCAGTCAAAGTCGGTTTTAAGGGCAGGCGTCAGTAGTTGTCCGCTAATTTGACTGTGTGGCGCTTAAATCCGAAGTGTTCCCTGCATTTCCGAAATTGGGGCGACGAATGGGTTGTGTTCGATGCGGGTTCCGGGCACACCCATGAAATGGATACAATCTCGGCAGTGGCGCTCATGCTCTGCGAAAGTGGCTGGGTGCATTTGAACGAAATTGCACTGGGTGTCGAGAGGGAATTGGATCTTCCGGCTGCGGTGGTTACTCCAGGGCGACTTTTGTCGTTTCTCAATCAATTCGAGAGTCTGGGCCTACTTGAAATGCTGGAAGAATGATTCTTTCAGACCTTACCTCTATCGAATTTAGAAATCGGTTACGAGGTTCAGGGTTGGTTATCTGCTCGGGCCCATTCAAGTTTCGCATTACTTCTTCAATTGAATCAGTCGCGCGCGGTCTTCGGCTGCTCTATGCTGACTATCCGACTGGCGACCTCGGTGATTTCGTTGACTTTAACATTGCGATAGATCGACCTGTCGGCATCCGCCGTTGGTGGCGTCCTCAGGTAAGTTTTTCCTTTAACGGAATTCATCCATTCTTACCCTTGCCGGTCGGGCATGCCTATCCACTAGTTGAGTGGGCAATGAATTGGTGTATTTCCACGCAGGTCAATCATTATTTGATGCTGCACGCTGCCGTTGTCGAACGTGATGGCTGCGCGATGATCATGCCTGCGCCGCCGGGTTCTGGTAAGAGTACGCTGTGTGCTGCTTTGATAAGCAGGGGTTGGCGGTTGCTCTCAGATGAATTGGCGCTGATTTCATTGACCGATCACTTGATAACGCCCTTGGGGCGTCCAATCAGCCTGAAAAATCAGTCCATCGACATCATCAAACGTTTTGAATCCGACGCCGTGTTCAACGAAGTGACGCATGACACATCTAAAGGAAGCGTGTCTCACATGAGAGTGCCCAAGCTGCAAATAAAGCGGATTCAGGATAGCGCCAAACCCTGTTGGGTCGTTTTTCCCCAATACGTTCCAAATGCCCTTGCAAAATTGACCGATCGCTCAAAGGCAAACAGCACGTTGGAATTAGCGAGAAATTCGTTCAATTACATGGTGCTGGGGCTCTCTGGATTCGAAACTCTGACTGACGTTATTTCCCAATGCGAATGTTATGACTTCAGGTTCAGCAACCTCGAGGATGCCATAGCAGTTTTTGACAATCTGGTAACAGGGCAACGGGCATGACTGGCGACTACTTGCCGGTGATTTGGGCGAATCCGGTTCGATATCCGCAGTTCGCTTTGCCTGAATGGGAGACGGTTTTAGGGCAAGCCCTGCTCGCAAGGCTTTTAGGGCGGCTGGCACTTCACTTTCAAGATAATGGTTGGATGGAGAGCGTTCCGCTCCAGCCACGACAGTATCTGCAAGGTGCGCTTCGCCTGATTGATCGCCAGCATCACGAAGTGCAATGGGAGGTCGACTGTATACGACGTGCCCTCAAAGATCTGAATGTACCTGTCATTTTGCTAAAAGGTGCAGGCTATCTCATTGCCGATTTGCCACCGGGGCGTGGCCGACTATTCTCAGATATCGACATAATGGTCAAACAAGAGCATCTGAAAGACGTTGAGGCAGCCTTGTTTCGCTATGGTTGGATTAGTGAAGAAACCGATGCCTACAATGACCGCTACTATCGGGAATGGATGCACGAAATTCCACCCATGAAGCACGTTGAACGCCAGACGGTGATCGACGTGCACCATACCATTACACCTCCAACTTCCCGTTTCAAGGTGCCCGGCGATAAGCTGTTTGAACGAATGGTTTCTGTTGACGCACAGGCAAGTCTGTTTGTCCTCGCTCCGGTTGACATGGTTTTACATAGCGCGGTGCACCTTTTTCAGGAAGGTGAATTCAGTCATGGATTGCGCGACCTACTGGACATTAGAGATTTACTGGATCGCTTTAGTGCCGATGTGACGTTTTGGCCTGAATTGTTTTTAAGGGCAAGGGGGTTGGGATTGGGCCAACCACTCTTCCATGCTTTAAATCATCTTAATCGGTTGTTTGGATTTGTAGTCCCGGCAGACCACCACAACGACGTGCGAGACATTCGGCCGAATTGGGCTGCACGGCATGTGCTGTCGGCGTTGCTCATGCTGGCCATGAAACCTCATGGTACCCGCGGCGATGGATTGCCCAGTGATTTCGCTCGCTGGCTCCTGTTCATTAGATCGCACTACCTGCGGATGCCTTGGCATCTGGTCATTCCCCACCTGATTCGTAAAGCCTACATGCGTCATTTCGAAAAAAAACAATGAAATGACGTCAAATAGGTGCCAAAAAAGAATCAGGGTCAATTTTGGTCTGCATCGTGAAGTTGTAAGTCCGTGCCCTGAACTCGGAGACCAGTTTTGCCCGGACGGAAGAGCTTCATGCTTGAAAACTTACATGCAGTAACATTTGATACCGCTGAGGTTATAAGAAGTGCGGCTATTTTTGCGATTAATGTTTATGCTCGTCCCATAGCCGTTATACGAGATGTTGCATACTTGTGATGAAATTTGAACAGCATAAACACCGAATCAAATTTAATGAACGGCGTTCGCCTGCCCCAAGGTTTCTACCCTTGCTGAATTTGGCAATAATAGCGTCGCTGGCGGCGTGTGGTGGTGGAGCCACGGGAGAGTCGGTGTCGGCTGCGAACACCCTGAGCGCGCCGCTGTCAGCCGGAGGTCCAGCTCCCGCTCCCGCTCCCGCTCCCGCTCCC
>JAHEBY010000159.1 GCA_024642025.1 Comamonadaceae bacterium
GGTGTGAACTTTTCGGGCGCGTCACCGAGCGCGTCGGCGTGGTTTGCTTCAAACGAATCCATGGCGATGCGTTGTCCTTTCGCATGAGACAGGTACACGGCCTCCTGGATGAGCAAGTTCTTCAGGTAGCATCGCGCAGAGTTTTCCTGTGGAAGACCTTCTGCAAGGTTTCGGACAACGCCGGACTGGAGGTTTTTGCAAGCGCCTGCCCCAAAACTGGCGTCGTCTGCGCAGTCATCGTAGGGGTGACGAACTTCGGCGCCGTGATGAGGCTTCCACCACAGATGGGCATTCCCGTCCAGACGCAAAACGCCTTTGGCACCTTCAAGCCACATCTCGCCCATGGTGCGCCTAGGGTTGTCGGCGCAGTGGTCATTCAAACGATTGCCGTCGAAGAGGCCGGTTGCGCCGTTCCTGAATTCAAATGTAATCAGCGCCGCGTCTTCACCTTGAATTGCAGGATTGAGTCGGCGCAGTTGAGCACTGACTGCCACGACCTCGCCCATCAAATACCGGAACGTGTCGATCAGATGAATGGCCGTCTCGGCCACCAAAAGCCGTGGCATGGTCTGGAAGTAGGGTTGCCGGTCCAGATAGGCGTTGGGCCCCTGACCGTCGCCGGGACGCAAACGGAAACTGACGCCATGCAATCGGCCAAGTGTTCCGGTTGAGATCAGGCGCTGCATCTCGCGATACCACGGCATGAAGCGGAAATTTTCATGGACGATTAGTTCTGCGCCAAACTTTTCGGCGGCATGGGTAAAGCGAAGCGCCTCCGCATAACTGCGTCCAAAAGGCTTTTGGCAAATAATGGGAAGCCCTTTGGGCAGCATCGTTTCGAGAATCGCGGCCTGACTGGCAGGCGGCGTCACGACATCGACCAAGTCGGGTGAGCTGGCCGTGAGCATGGTGTCCACTGAATCAAAGACTGCGGGCACCCCGAACTTGGTCGCCAGCGTCTTTGCTTTCGTTGTGTCGGTATCGCACAGGCCGACCAGTTCCACTCCCGGAATCGCTTGCCATCCGGTTAAATGGAATTGACTGAAATAGCCCGCCCCGACCACAGCCACGCGTCGAATTGTTTTGCGGTTGGTGAGGTTCAGCGGCATCTCAGCCCTTGGCCTTCATGGCGGCTATGACAGCGCGGGTGATTTCAACCGTGCCATGACCGCCGCCGAATTCGAAGGGGCGCACCTGCCCCGACGCAAAAACGTGTTCAACGGCCTCGTCAATCATGGCGGCGGCGTCGATGAGCCGCGCGTCGGCATGCCGGTGCCCGAGCCATTCCAGCATCATGCCGGTCGACAGCAGCATCGCCGTTGGATTGGCTTTACCCTCGCCAGCTATGTCGGGAGCCGTTCCGTGTGCTGGTTGAAAGAGGCCGTGCTTGTCTCCCAAGTCTGCAGATGGTGCCATGCCCATACCGCCCACCAAGGCGGCGATCAGGTCAGACAGAATGTCGCCAAACATGTTCTCGGTTACCAGAACGTCATAGGTCCATGGCTTCATGACCAGGTTAAGGGCCATGGCGTCAACATAGGCACTGTCTGCGGAAACCTTTGGATATTTGGAAGCCACATCTTCAAATATGCTGCGCCACAGGGCCATGGAGGCAAATACGTTCGCCTTGTCGACATTGGTCACTCGCGCCTGGCGGTTTCGTTTTAGCGCTCTTTGCTCGGCCAGCTTGAAAGCGAACTCGCAAATGCGGCGGGTCCCTTTGTGAGTGATCTGCATGGTGTCGTAGACACCGTCAGGTCGTGTTTCTCCTCGGCCGCGCGCATAAAAGAGACCTTCAGTGCTCTCCCTGACCAGTACCAGATCAATTTCACTGGCTTTGGGGCTGGCCAGCGGTGTGTGCAGGCCTTGAAAGGTGCGTATGGGGCGTACACCCGCATACAGGTCGAAGTGAAAGCGTAGATCGAGTTGGGGAATTATTTCTGTCCCGTCTGCACCGCGCACATGGGGAAGTCCCATGGCGCCGAACAGGATGGCGTCGGCGCGATCGCATGCGGTGAGAGTTGAATCAGGCAGGGCGACGCCACTTTCCAGATAGTGCTGGGCGCCAGCTGGCAAATAGTTGAGGTGAAACTTCACACCGATCCGTGCTTGAGTGGCGTCCAGTATGTGGTCAGCCGCCGTCATGACTTCTCGCCCAATGCCGTCGCCAGGCAATACCGCGATTTGATAGTCTGTTTTCATGAGTGTGTGTTTTCTTCAGGGGCGATGGATCGTTAGGTGCTCAATCCGCATCTACATTTGTTGCAGGCGGAACTGTTCAAAAATTGCCAGTAGTTCTCTGCTGGCTCGTTGCCGGTGCTGCCGATTGACGGCCGCAGCGCCGGCTACATCACCTGCACGCAGCCGCTCAACCAGCGCCATGTGTTCCTGCGTCGAATTGATCGGGGTAGGGCGCAACCGTAGCGTGAACATGCGCGCCCGGTGCGCGCGGTCCCAATAGCTCATGACTGCGTCGGCCAGCATTGCGTTACCAGCCATCGAAATCAGTCGAACGTGAAATAGCTCGTCTGCCGCCGCCCAGGCATCCAGATCGCCTTTTGCCAAAGCCCTCTCCATCGCTTTGGTCGCAGAGATCAGCGGCTTTAGTTCGGTATCACTGGGCTTTCTGGCAGCCAATATTTCAGCCGCCATGCTTTCAAGGGCCGTCAGAATTTCGTAAATTTCCTTCATGTTGACGGACGAGACTGGCAACACGCGCATGCCTCGCCGGGGGATCACTTCAACCAGGCCTTCTTTTGCGAGCTTGATCAACGCTTCGCGAACCGGTGTGCGACTCATGCCCAGGTGCAAAGCAATTTCCTGCTCCAGGGCTTGATAGCCGGGTGCCCAAACGTTGTCCAGGATGCGGCGGCGGATGTTTTTATAGGCGGCATCCACCAATGAGCCAATATCGCTTGCCAGATTGTCTTTGACCAAAATGAACCCCCTTACTAAATCGAGTTAGGGTAGCGCCAATGAATGGGTGGATGACCCGCATTTGGCATCCGGACCTTGGCGATGGCATCACCCAGAAGACAGCCTAGGTAGCCCGTGCAAAGATCTGGCCCTCCAAAGGCCAGACTGGAGATGTTCTTGAGCAACTGGCTTTTCCCGCCATCCAGGTGTGGCCTGTTCATTTCCCCAGCCTCGTAGGCGCGATCGACCCAGTCAAGATGCTCGGCGTCGACGTCCTCAAGCCAAACTTGCTGCCCGCCATCGGGTGCGACGCGAATCAACCGGTTGCTGACAATGCTGACGACCCAGATGTTGCCTAGTTCGTCAAAAGCGAGACCATCCGGAAACACTCCGTATCCAAACTCCGTTACTGTCTGCCTGAAGCCAAGATCACCACCATTCGAGATTGGGAAACGCGACAGACGCCTTGAGAAGGTCTCGTTCACATACAGCCACTGGCCATTTGGATGAACAGCACACTCGTTGGTATAACCGAGGCCATCTGCCACGATGCGGGCGCCTTTGGAGTCGACAACCACGACAAAACCGTCGTTGCAGGTTTTACGATAGCCCAGGGCACGCGGCGTGAGTCGCGTGCTGACCGTGATCCACGTACGTTCGGCTGCGTCCTGCACCACGAAATTGGTGGGCGGTAGGTCGACGCCTTGCACCGACTGCAAAAAGGGCCGGGTGGTGCCATCGCGCTGCAATTCGTAGACGCCACCTTTTTCGCTACCCAAATGAGTGATAAGGAACGAGCCATCCGCCTGAAGGGCGATGCCGTTTGGTTTGATTACTTCACCATCGAGCGCCTGGGCCAAATACAGCGCTTGCGTCCCATCGGGTTGGATGTGCGCCACGCCGCCGCGCCAATCGGCTGTGTACAGGTCGCCGCCGGCTGTTGCCAATACGCATTCCGGACGGACCAGGCCGACTCCTGACCAGTGGATATTGTCTATGGCTATTGGCAGAGCCGATGTATCAGCGCTGTTGGCTATGAATTTTCTTGGTGGGTCGACTTGCACTTTAACGTCTAAAGTATCTATGAACTATGGAATAACCCATAATTGTGTGTATTAGTTAATGTATACGTAGAAATCGAGTCTTTTAGTTGGTATTTACCCGAGGGACGACTACCAGCTCAGTGGGTCAATGCAGTAGAACGCAGACAAAGCCCGGTACAAATCAGGATGATCGGTGGCGAGCAGCCGGGCCTGTTCAAAGAAAGTCTCGGAGACCACCGCAAAAAATTCGACCGGGTCGGTCGCGCCATAACGGTCTATCAACTGCGGCTTGGGGTCAGGCGTTTCAGATTGGCTTTGCTGCAGCTGCTCGTAAGCAGCGGACATCACCTGCGCCCAGCGCGTGGCGTGGTGGGGGGCGAGGATGGGCGCGCCGTTGGCAGCACCTTTTTCCTGATCGAGCTGATGGGCAAACTCGTGGATCACCACATTGCGGCCATCTGATACATCGGCGGCGCCCCCAAGCACGTCTTCCCATGAGAGGATGACCTGCCCTTCAGACCACGATTCGCCTGCCAGCACCTGCCGGGTGTCGGTGCGTACCCCGGCATAGTCGGTTTGCGCGCGGTTGACAACGAACGCGCCGGGGTAGACCAGAATCTGCCGCAGCCCCGGGAAGTAGTCGGTCTTGCGATTCAAAATCAGCAAGCACGCCTGCGCAGCGATGGTGACCCGCATGTCGTCTGTGACCACCAGACCGCGGCAACCAATGAACGCTTTTTCAGAAAGAAAAACCTGAATGTGCCCTTTGAGCTGCAGCTGCAGATCGGTCGGGAGCATTCGAAAATAGGGCATGCGTTCCTTCAGGATGCTTCGCCAGGCATCCGGAAACGGTTTGCGATGCAGGCGCGCATAGCGCCATTGGGTCATGTAGGGCTTGGCAATCAGCCAGCCAATCCATACGGCGGCTGCACCCAGCAGTGCCAGGAACGGCAGGTTTGTTGCGGACACAGCGTGCAGGGTCTTCAGCTTGGCGGAGGTGCTCCGCCAGCACATCCCCGCCGCAGAAATTGCCCTGCCACAAACAGGTCCCGTTCAATGGCGCGGCGCACGGCCGCGCAGTCGCGCCGGTCAATCGCCTGCAAAGCCTCATGGTGGGCTTTGTTCAGCACGGCGGCAGCGTCTGGCGTGTCAAGCATGGGGTTGGATATCGGCCCGGCCTTCAACCACAGTGCCTCGATCATGCTCATGAGCAACGGCGAGCCTGCCGCCTTGTACAGCAAGGTGTGGAAGGCCTCGTTGGCCTCAAGGTAAATGTCGGCATCACGCTCTGTCAGTGCCTTGTCCATCCGCTCACCGAGCAGATGCAGTCTGGCTATTTGGGTGTCGGTGAGTCTGTGGGCCCCGCGTTCGGCCGCATCACCTTCGAGCAGCAGGCGCGCTTGCAGCAGGTCGTCAAATTCCGCCACGGAAAGTCTGGGTACAACCACGCCGCAATGGGGGACGTTGATCAGCGCACCCTCTGCGGCCAGCCGCTGCAGCGCCGCGCGAACGGGCATGTCGCCCACGCCGAGTTGTTGCGCCACGTCGTGGATCTTGAGCCGCTCACCGGGCGTAAAGCGCCCCATGCCAAGCCACTGACGAAGGCGCCGGTAGGTCGCGTCCTGCTGAGTTCGAACCGGGGTCATGATTCATTCTATTTGATCAAATTACACCTGCGCAGTGTGGGTGAACGGGGTATGGACCCCTGCGTTGCGTACACTCATGGCCATGCAAACCGGCGTGCCCGTTCAAGCCACACGATTTGACGCACTGGATGCGTTGCGTGGGCTCGCGATGGTGTGGATGACCGGGTTCCACTTCTGCTTTGACCTCAACCAACATGGCTACCTTGAGCAGAACTTCTACGCCGATCCTTTCTGGACGTGGCAGCGGGTGGCGATTGTCAGCCTGTTCATGTTTTGCGCGGGTGCGGGGCAGGCGATTGCCTACCAGCGCGGGCAAACCTGGCCGCACTTCTGGCGCCGCTGGTGGCAGATCGCGGCCTGCGCGCTGCTGGTGTCGCTGGGGTCTTACTTCATGTTTCCCCAAAGCTGGATCTATTTTGGTGTGCTTCACGGGTTTGCCGTGATGCTGATCATCGCGCGCCTGACCGCCGGATGGGGCGCCTGGCTATGGGTGCTTGGCGCATTGACAATTGCTACGAAATATATAGCTGATTATGCAATAGGGACGAGGGCTGAGTGGCAATTTTTCAATGAAAATTGGCTGAATTGGCTGGGCTTTATCTCCCGCAAACCCGTTACCGAAGACTATGCGCCGCTGATTCCATGGCTGGGCGTCATGTGGTGGGGCGTCGCAGTGGGCAATTGGCTATTTG
>JAHEBY010000160.1 GCA_024642025.1 Comamonadaceae bacterium
TCATGCGTACCCAAGGGGTTTTCCGGATCATCCGGCTGAAAAAGCCAATATTGAGTTCGCGGGATTCGGTAGCACCGGGTCCGACTTCGACTTCCACCCCCGCAGCCCGAAGGCGCGCAAAGCCTTGACCAGAAACCAGCGGGTTGGGGTCCGCAATCGAAGCCACGACTTTCTTGATACCCGCATCAATCAGCGCATCACAGCACGGCCCCGTGCGTCCGTGGTGGGAACACGGCTCCAATGTGACGTAGGCGGTGGCGTCTCTTACAGTCCCGCCGCGCGCCACCGCATCGTTCAATGCCACCACTTCAGCGTGTGGCCCACCTGCAACCTGAGTAAATCCTTCCCCAACGAGATCACCATTAGCTGAAACAATTCTGCAACCTACTCGAGGATTTGGGTTGGAGGCATTTGTCGCCCGGGCAGCAAGATGCAGGGCCTTAAAGATTTCGTGTTGGTCGAATGTGCGTTGTGAAATTCTTCCCACCGTTCTTTAAAAATCTACCAACTAGCGCACCCAACATTCAGCCACGCCTGCACCGGCTGCGGCAGACGCACCCTTTTCACCCAGCTGATTCAGCGTTAAATTTCCGCACTTTGAGTCTGTCCACCCCGTTGGAGTCGCTGTCAGGGTAAAGCCTGCTGCAACCGTCGCCGATGCGGCTTGGGCTGTGGCAGTGATGTTGTAGCGCGGCGCCCCCTCTGCAGGTGCTTGCGTTTTCGGGAGGGTCGGTGCGGATCCTCCCGATAGGTAAGTCAGATTTTGCGAGTAAAAGCGCGCCATAAACTGTGAATTCTCAAGCAATACGACCCTGGCGTCAGCTCTCCAGCCGCGTTGAATATATGACTGGTAGCTCGGTATGGCAACAGCCGCCAAAATGCCAATCACAGCAACAACCGTCATCAGCTCAATCAACGTGAAGCCATTTTGCTTGTTCATGCCGTTCCTATTTCTGGTGTTTCTAAATTCAATGCTCTGCATTCAATTACTCCATCACTGAATCTGTCTCCAGACCTGACGTCGGGTACCGAATCCCGGAGGAGGAGTGGTTCGGGGGGGGAGCCCAAGGCCAACGACGCCAGTGCCCGAGCCGTCGGTGCCGGTTTGCACGCCACCCGAGCTCACTGTGCCAGGGGGCTGAGGAATCACGCCATTCTTGATATTTACACTAATAAACAAAATGTCCGTGATCGGGTTGTTTGCGGTGGCAGCTCTTTGCACAATGAACAAGCCTCGAGGCGTCGCGCCAGAAATGTAGGTGCTATTGGGATCGATTGTTCCAAAACCTTTGATATAGCTGCCTGACGTCGGGTCCAGACTTGTTAACCAGCCGCCCCCGCCCACGGTACAGGCATCGGTGCCTGGGACCATACTCAAAAAGTACGCTATTTGGTTGGCCCCTGAGCCCAGCAGAGCAGGCTTGGAAACCAATCTTTCACCAGCTGGGCAAATTGCAGAGTTTGTGCAGGTCAGGTCCACATACCAACCTTTGCGAGTCGATGGTGGGTCATACCAAGCACTACCCGTAGCAGTTGTAGAGGTCGTTCGTGTATTTGCCAAGGTCGAGGTTGGATTGATAGTTTGTTGTACCAAGTTGGCACGCGTCAGGCCTCCAAGCCCCAAATCATCCCAAATCCCGTAGAGCGATTGCACTTGCGTGGTTGCGGGATCCGCCACGGTAAGGTAACTTCCGGTACCGAAAAGAATCATGTAGCCAACCTTGCTCGCCGGAGCCCGGATCACTGCCAGCTCACCGGTAATGGGCTGAATCTGGTTGGATGCATTTCTCGCAGAGAACACTTTGTCATGGTCGCAAAGCGTGGTGTTGGGGTCAAAGCGCCAGATATTGCCTTTGTAGTCAGCGCCATAGACATAGCTTATTTTGCCGTTGCTGCCAGTGGAAACAAAGGCGATTGAGCCCATGCCATTTCCAGTCGTGTTGCCTTCTGCAATAGTCGGCTGGCAGGTTTTGATCAAGGCGCCAGTTTCGGCGTTCAAGACAAGAAGGGCGGCACGACCATTTGTACTGTTTGACCCATTGCCGACGAGAACAACAGGGGTTGTACCATCCTCAAGCATGCCAATGATGGGCTTGTTCACTACATTACCCAAGTCAATATTGCTGCCGCCAAATTCCCACAGTACGTCACTTGCCGATGGCGTGGAGGACGAAGCGTTGATCGCGAACACGCCTTTTCCACCAGCTCCCAGAGTGGCGGCAACAACGCTTTTCCAGGTGCCGCCCCATTTCACGTGGCCAAAGTCAGCCGGGCCGTCCACGTAATATTGATGTTCGTAGGCCGGGGATGCCAGCTTGGCGATTTGACTTTGAACTCCCTGTGGAATGAACGCAATTTGTTCGACGCCTGTGGTTGCAGAAACGAGTCGATAAAACCCATCGTTGCTGCCGATTCCGACGAGTGACGGAGCAGAAGCTGCTTTGAAGGTCTGATAGTCTGCATCCGCATAGCCAAAATCGGCGCGATTGATGTACAAGGGATCGGAGTTCACGATATCCCCAATTGGCGATGTTCGGTCGCGGAGTTTGCCGCCAGTCGCAGGAATCCAGGATTGCTCTTTGGACCGATCACCCAATAGATACTTGAATGTTTCGGCATCGACGAAGTTGGCCTGTTCAGTGCCAGCAGTAGTTGCTGGCCCAGTCAGGCTAGAGTACGAGGATGGTGTGATTGCGACGCTGCTTGTTCCCCCTCGTCCCAATACGATGGTACGTGAGGTTGGTGTGGGCAGTGCAGTGGTCGCTTCCCATGTCGGTGTGTTTGATACGTTTCCGTTCAAATCCACTGCAAAGCCACGCAGATCACCTCCCCATTTGATCGTGTCATACGCGGCCTGATAAACAAAGGACCCACTGCCAACCTGAACCCCGTTACCTGATATGGCAGAACTGGTGGCGGCAGAAAGAGATGCTGCCTTTTGGAAGGCTTGCCCCATTTGGGTTGTCAGCTCCGCTGGGTTGTTTGCAGCGAAATAGTTTTCTGGCTCGCCGTTGGCCTTGAATTTGAAATTCAAGCCGCCGCTCGTATCCTTGACAGCGCCGCCATACTTGGCGGCATACCACAACATATCATGGGGAACGAACTCGCCGTTACTTCCCGTCCCGGTGGAAAATACCCGTGGGGAGGCCAACGTGGTTCTCGGCAAACTTGCCGGGATATTCGTATATGCCGGCCCTGTGCCTTGGGTTTGGGCATATCCAGGCGATTTGTTCGGAGGTGTATCAAGAAAGTAGCCAATGGCGGTGTTTGCTCCAGAGCGTCCTCCAATATCAAGATAAACCCCATCGTTCGTGGTGCCGCTGATGGCATACCCTTGGTGCATGGTCATGCACGTGGCTTCATAGGTGATAGCCATGCCAATCGACAGTTGGTTCGCCGCTGTCACTTGAATCACGTAGCTAACGACCGCATCGGTTTCATTGTCTGAACCTTGATCATTGTCGGCGTAACTAATCCGATACGAATAATAAGGGCGTCCACCATTAATCGCACTATTCATGTTGCCAAGGGAACCAGTTGCCGCATTTGCTGCTTCGGTGTTGGCGACCTGGTCAACAAAAAAGCCTGTTATTTCACCCGTGGGTTGCCACCCGCCTTTGGCGTGTTGTGTGGCCGTCATAGGCGCGCAACTGCCAACACTTTTAGATAAAGGAACAATTGAGACAATTTTTCCGTTAACAGGAATTTTTATTCGCGGAACCGGCGAATCGAGCGCAATGGAAACTTGATCGACACGCAAGGGACCAGTAATGGCCGGATTTGAAATGCCCGTAAACTTTCCGTAGCGCGCGACAGCCGCGCCATAGAAGCTGCCCTGGTTAGTTGTGGCATCAGGCCCGTGCCCCCGAATATCCTTGAAGCTAGAGACAGTCTTTGCGCTTGGATTACCGTCTTTGTTTACTCCTGCCTCGCCAATGAAGAACTTTTTCGTTGCCCCGGCACCAAATTCTGTTGTCCACATGGCATCCGACTCCGTTGAGACATTCAGACTGCCCAGCGAGCCGGTAAACGTTGGGCCAAAGCCCACAACAGGTGTGAAATAAGCCCCGGGCAGCTGATCGCTGTCAAAAGATGTCCTGGGGTCACCAATGACCATCTGAATCGGGCGAGAACAAGTGGGATAGGCAGCTGTGTTAGTTCGGCTGGCGCTCGCGACATAGGGGTTGATCCAGGCGGGGCGTTGCAAGTCAAGTTTGTTGGAAGGTTCCGGGCTTTGCACCGTATTGCCGTTATCAATCACTCGAGTGGCCACCCCGACACCTGTGGTGTAGGCGGTTGTCCCTGCGGTAGCACCGGAAAAATATCTGAGGGTTTCATACATCATCTCCCCCAAAGGATTGCCCCACATTTCACAGGCGCCATTATTGCGCTGCACAGCGAAGAAGAAGCCACATTCCCAAACAGAGCTCGAATCTCCGTACCCCCATGGCCGCAATTCGTTCAAATGGTAAACGACGCCCTTTACGGATGCGTCGAATCTTCCTGAAGTTGCAAAAATCTCGCTATTAAAGTCATCAATATTTTTCCGCAACACACCACCAGAGTAATTGTTGTCATAGGTTCCGCTTAACAGGCCGAAGGCGAGGCTTTTTGATTCACCATACTTATGGAGCAGTCCAGTCGGTTTGAAGATGAGACCTGTGGTGGCTCCGCGCGGATAGGACTCGCACCAGTCTTCGTATTTCCCACTCAACAAAACGCAGGTTTGTACCCGAACATTAAATGGCCCCAATCCGCCAATGCCAGTCGGGGTGGTGCCCAAGATACGCCGCTCTGTGGCCACCAGGTCCCATAGCCTGTTACTTTGATTTTGATAGACGAGCAATTGGGGAGGATTCAGACTTGCCGACAGCGTGTACATGGGGTCGCCATTTAGAACGGTGACGTTAGCCAAAAAGTGACGTCGTCCTGCGGGACTAGGCAAGCTCAGCGGTGTGTATTCTCGAATGTCATACCCGTCGTTCGCAACACTTTGGTATTCTTTTCCCCATATGGTGGCGTCTTGCGGTGTGTAAGATCTCTCCAAAATTGTCGAAGTTGTTGTGTCGGTGGAGCGCTTTCCGCCAAAAAGCACTTTTCGCAAGACGTCGATTCGCGACATCGTCGCCCAATTTAGAAAGTTGCCGCTCCAGGTTGTACTGGCAGTGGGCAGTGTTGAGCATTTGTAATAGTCTTTGCTGCGGTCGGTTGAGCTTGGCTGAACCAGTGTTCCGATGGCAACAGGATTAAAGACGTTGCTGCTATAACTATAGCAACGATCGCGAGCAAAATACCCCTCATATCGCAGATACGGCTTAAAGAATAGATCAGGATTTCCGTCTCCGTCGAAGTCATTGACGTCGTTATAGGCCGCCTTTGACAGCGTCAGATCTCGACCCATCGTCAACATTACGAGGCCAGGGGCGGTCTTGAGCGTCAGCAGCGGCGCCTGCGCAAGTGGCAAAGTTTGGGCCCACGTCGTAGCCCCAATAAAAAGAGACGTACCGACGAGCGCAGAGAGGCCCAGCTTCTTTGCCAGGAAAACTAACGGTCGAATTGACAAAGTTTTACGGGTCGTCATTTGATTTCCTTTTGACATGTGGCCGACGTGGAGTGGCTCATGGCGTTGTGAACATAATCTGAAGAATCACATCTGCCTCGTTAGAGCCACCGGAGGCGTGTGAAGTAATTCGATACCATCTTTCAGTCACGGAGGCGCTCACCACTACATCCGGCAAACGCTCTATGGCGAAACGAGGATTTGTATTGTTCCCATAGGCTCCCGTGGAGGCCGCCGCACAGTTAGCCCAATCAAACCGCTTCGTGGCGTCAGTGAAGGCGCAGGTTGTGTCAGCAATCAGGCTGGATGTGGTTCGCCAGAATTCTGCGTTTCCACCCCGGGAGAGAGGTGCAGCGTAATAGCCGGCTGCCAGCGCGGAGGCGGTTCCGGCGGAAATTGCGGCAACGGCTTCCCTGCCGGCGCTTTCTGCCCCTTGGAAAGCGAGGGCCCTGTCTCTTTCATTTGCAACGACACGCTCTCCCGTATTGACATTTCGCATACCAACTGCCGCGATTAACGACAGGCTGACAATGAATATCAGCACAAGTACCATCGTGATCCCTCGCTGCCCAAAACGGATCCCATATTTACATTCGCATCTTGATATAAGCATTTTTGTCACAGCCCCATACGATTCCGGATCGACACGGTGGTGCTGTAGGCCCGACGTAAACGGGTATCACTGGTGGGTGTGTAGGTACCCCCTATCCATGCTACGGACTGACCC
>JAHEBY010000161.1 GCA_024642025.1 Comamonadaceae bacterium
ACAAAGACCGCATGTAGCACAATGCGCATGAAATCGGGCTGGGTGGTGCAATAAAACCCCAAGCCTGCTGCCTGCAGGCGATCAAAGACGACGTGATGCACAGCAAACAGGGCCGCACCAAACACAATAATCTTCCAGTCACGGTAAACCAGCAGAAACGCCAAGGTGACGAACACGCCGAAGTGCCATTCAATCATGCCGCGAGCCAGCTGGATATGCAGTGCAATGAAAGAAACCTGCACAAATGTCAGCACATAGCGGCTGAGCGTCGTGCCACGTGCCAAGCCGTAACCTGCGGCGGCAATCACCAGCAGCGCTGCCGACGTGCCAATGGCCAGACTGGAGTCCACGAACTGCACACCAAGAATGAAGCTTGCCAGGGCACTCAAGCCAATGGCAAGCAGCAACACGCGGTCACCTATGGAAGCCAACTTAATCCTGCCCTTGCCTGCGCCAATTGCATCAATCATTTCAAAAATTCCTTTGGTCCGCCCCGTAACAATGGAGCTAGCCGGTTAGTCTAAAAGTCGACCCTGTTACGCCATACGTCGAAAAGCATGGGGGAAACCCAGCTTTTCACCCACAAGTCAACCATCACCGGCTTCAGCCCAGAGGCAGGCGACTGGATTTGCGGCGTCATTACACTGGGCACTTCCCAATTCACAAAACTTTTCTGGAGACGCATTCAAATGAAATTGCTGATTACTGGTGGTGGCGGTTTTGTCGGAGCCCGCCTCGCGCGTGAATTGCTGGCGCGTCGCACGCTTGCAGGACAAACCGTCAAATCCATCGTGCTGGCGGACCAATACGCGCCACCGGCCGACCTGCTGGCAGATGCGCGAGTGCAGCCCTTGACAGGTCCCTTGCTGGACCAATGCGCAGAACTGGGACGAGCCGGTTTTGACGGCGTGTTTCATCTGGCCTCAGCCGTCTCAGGTGAGTGCGAGGCGGATTTTGATTTGGGCATGCGCTCCAATTTGGACAGCACGCGTGCGCTCCTGGACGCCCTGCGCGCCGGCACACTTGCGGGTGGCACGGCGCCACGCGTGGTGTTTTCCAGCTCGGTGGCGGTGTTTGGCCCGGACGCCGCCGTGCCGCTCCCCAAGCTTGTGACAGACACTACGCTGCCTGCGCCGCAAACCTCGTATGGCACGCAAAAACTCATTTGCGAGCATCTGGTGGCAGACTACACGCGCAAGGGTTTCATCGACGGGCGGGCGGCGCGTCTGATGACGGTAACGGTGCGGCCGGGCAAGCCCAACGGGGCCGCGTCGTCGTTTTTCTCGGGCATCATTCGCGAGCCACTGGCCGGAGTGGAGTCAGTCTGCCCGGTGGATGAAACCGTGTCGCACCCGGTGTCGTCGCCCGCGCGGGCGGTGGAAGGCTTGATCGCCGTGTTTGAAGCCAGCCGTCAGGCTTATGGAGGTCGCCTAGCACTGAATCTGCCAGCGCTGAACGTGAAGGTGAGCGACATGCTGCAAGCACTGGAAGAAGTGGCAGGCAGCAAAGTGCGGGCGCGTGTGAAATTTCAGCGCGACGAGCGCATAGCCGGTATTGTGGCGAACTGGCCGTCTGGCGCGACCTCCGTGCGGGCCAACGCTTTGGGACTGAAGGCCGACTCAAGCTTTGCAGACATCATCCGGCAATACATTGCCGATTGCCGCAAGCTGCCTCAAGGGCAGGAGGCGCTCAAAGGGATGTAGTTCCCTTCAGCACACCAGTTGCGCACGAGCGCGGTGCAGGCGCACGAACAGGTTGGCTTCGCTGATATGCAGCCGCTTGCACACGGTTTCAGACGATTCATCCTGCAACACGCGAAACTGCATCACGTCGCGCAGGGCCTGCGGTAAGCCTGCAATGCGTTGCATGGTCTGGCTGAGTATCTGGCGCTGCTCGGCCAGCTCATCGGGGCGAGGCATTTCGCACTCAATTTGCTGGGCGCCGCCATCTTCCTCGTCTTCGCTCATGTCAAAACTGGCGTAACGGGCGCGCTGGCGAATCATGTCGATGATCTTGTTTTTCAAAACTGCGGTGAGCCAGCTGCGCAGGGCAGCCCGGCCACCAAAACTGGCGCGGCCCGAGATGACAGCTTCAAATACGTCATGAACCGCATCTTCGGCCAGCGCCGGATCCTGCAATTTGCGCTGGGCAAAGCGAACCAGATAGTCCCTATGGCCAATCATGTCAGCCCAGGAAATGGCGATGTCTGTCGTGTTATTCATGGTATTGAGTCCGTTTGGTTAGTCGATGGGTAGACTGTGCCGCGCCAAGCTCACACGTTGATCCCGGAAGATCACATTCAGATAACAATTTGGTCAGCAATTGGTAAGACTCACATCCCGGGCCATGACTTACCATCATGGACATGAAGAGAATCCTCGTTGCAGAAGACCAGACCGACATCCGCCATTTGCTGGTGCTGAACCTGCAAAACGCCGGCTATGAGGTCACCGAAGTGGCCGACGGCCTGGCGGCGCTAGCGCGTGAGACCGAGCGCGGGCACGATCTGCTGGTGCTGGACTTGATGATGCCTGGCATGGACGGGCTTGAGGTGTGCAAAACGCTGCGCGGGCGAGGCTGCAGCACGCCCATTCTGATGCTCACCGCCAAATCCACCGAACTGGACCGCGTGCTGGGACTGGAGCTCGGAGCGGACGACTACCTGACCAAGCCTTTTTCGCTGGCCGAGCTATTGGCCAGGGTCAAGGCGCTGCTGCGTCGCGCGGAGCTGTTGCTCGCGGCACAGGCCAACGCACAGAACCAAGCCAGCGGAATCCGTAACGGCGAGCTGGACATTCAGCCGGTCAAACGCCAGGTGCAACTGCGCGGGGTGCCGCTTGATTTCACAGCCCTGGAGTTTGACTTGTTGCTACATTTTGCGCAGCATCCGGGGCATGTTTTTTCGCGCACCCAGCTACTCAACGCCGTGTGGGGCTATACGCATGAGGGCTATGAGCACACGGTCACCACGCACATCAATCGCCTGCGCGCCAAGCTGGAGCCAGACCCTTTGCGGCCTGAGCTCATCCTGACGGTGCGTGGCGCTGGCTACAAAATGCGCGAAGCGCCGCTCTAGGGGCTTGCGCTTGTCTGTCCGCTTCAAAATTGCCCTGACGATTTTTCTCACCGGTATCCTGACCGCGGTGGGCGTGATCTTCACGGTGGCGTTTGCGTTTGAGCGCTTCGAACACGAAACCACCTACTACCGCGCCAGCGCCTTCCTGGACCGTGTGGTCACGCTGCACAACGACATGTTCGCCATGCAGGAGCGATTCCCTGACGAGTTCAACGGGTTTTTGCGCAACCTGGTGCTGTTTGAGCCCGACACGCAGCTCTATCTGCTGGACAACCAGGGCCATGTCATTGCATCGACTGGTGAAGTGCAGTTGGAGAAAGACTTTAAAGTGAATTTGGGGCCGGTGATTGAGGCCGCGGGCAGCACGCCGATGCCCTATGTGCTGGGTGACGATCCGACGCGCATGGATGTCAGCTCAGTCATAGCGGCCCGGGCGCTGAGACGCAATCTGATCCGCAACGATTCGTCGGTCTTGGGGTACCTGTATTTGGTATGCCACAAACCCGGGCTTCCGCAGGGGCGCCTGGACGTCATTCGCAGTGCGTTCGCCCGGCCTGCACTGGTATTGATGCTGGCCATTGTTGCCTTGGCCACGGTGCTGGCCGCCTGGATGACGGCCACAGTCACCCGGCCACTGGCGCGGTTGACGGACATCGTTGGAAACGTCACAAAGAAGGGCCTTGAGCCACCGTCGGGTAACGCCAGTCTGGCGCAATCAGGGGCCGATGGCGCGCTGGCCGGGCTTGCGCAGATCTCGGCGAACGACGAGTTTGGTCAGCTCGGCAATGGCATTCGGGCGATGCTAAACACCCTGCGCACCCAATGGGGCACGTTGCGCCGGCTGGACCACTTTCGGCGTGAAGGCGTTAGCAACCTGTCGCACGACCTGCGCTCGCCACTGACCGCCACGGCAGCTTGCCTCGAAACGCTAGAAAACCGCTGGGATGGCAATGACGAGCGGGCTGCTGACCGCCAGCTGGTCACCGTTGCCCTGCGCAACACCCGCAATGCGGCCCGCCTGGTGCAGTCGCTGGGAGATCTGGCGCAACTGGACGAACCTGAATTCAAGTTGCGCACCGAGGTGATGGACGTTTCCGAGCTGCTCGACGATGTGGCGCTGCGTTTCGCCGAGCGCGCAGAGCGGCATGGCGTCCGAGTCATCGCCGCCGAGCGACAAGCGATTGCTGCGCCGCCCTGGGTGGCAGTGGATGTGGAACTGTTTGAGCGCGCGATCGCCAACCTGGTGGACAACGCACTCAAATTTTGCCCGGCGGGAGCCTTGATTGAGCTGGCCGCCGCGCAAATCGGCGAGTCAGTTGAAGTGACGGTACGCGACACCGGGCCCGGCATTTCCGCCATGGATTTGCCCCATTTGTTTGACCGCTTCTATCAGAGCCGCCAGGGCGTGGCGCCAGCCACTGGCGAAGGCGGCAAAGGGCTCGGCCTGGCCATTGTGAAGCGCATTGTTGAGCTGCATGGTGGCACCGTGACCGTGACCAGCGAGCCTGGTAAGGGCACGCAAGTCGCATTGACCCTGCCGGCCAAGACACGCTGATTTCGCCTCCTCGACAGGATCGGGCTATTAACCCTAGGGTTAACGTGATTAGGGATAACCCTTAGAATCTCAATCAGCTGCTGATTATTTTTAAGGAGTTTCCATGACTACAACCACCAGCCCCCGATTCCACGCGCCCGTATCCGGTCAAATCGGCGAAGCCTTTGCCCAACTGGGCCGCGAAGTCCTGGAGCTCGCCAAGGCACTGATTCAGCCCGGCAAATTCATCTTGGAAGTTGAGCAGATGCGGGCCAAACAACTCGCCGCGCAACCTCGCAAAGTCTGAAATCCCTGCCACGGCCTGGATGGCCTTTAGCGCCCCTGGGCATTGACCCTTGGCCAAGGGCGGCTCAATTGCGTATCATGCAATTACATTTGTACAAATTGAAATGCTGATTGCGCGTTGAGGAGGTTTCATGAAGCGTTGGTCCAGAGGGCTGATTATTGGCCTGCTGGCTCTGGCGGTCGCTGGGGTAGCCTATGAATGGTGGAACAGCCACCAAGTGGAACAGTTGCCGCCGCCCGCATCGCCACAAGTGGCCGCGCCGGCCACACCCGAGCCAGCACCGGCAGTTGTCGCAAGCGCGCCGTCGCCCCCCGCTGAACCAGCGATTTTGCATGCGATTGAGCCTGAGCAGGCTTCATCCAGCCAGCCTGCGAGACTGCCCGGCCTCGACTCTTCAGACGACACCATAACGGACGCTCTGACCAATCTGCTGGGCAAGCGCAGCGTTCTGAATTTTCTGAATCTCGACGGCTTTGTGCGCCGGGCTGTGGCGACCGTGGACAACCTGGGTCGCAAGCACGCGGCATCGCGCCTGTGGCCGGTGGTGCCCACAGATGGACGCTTCCAGGTCACCAAGCGCAACGGCGACACACTGATCGCCGAGGCAAATGCGGATCGCTACACACCGTTTGTGCGCTTGGTTGCTGGGGTGGACACCACGGCCGCTGGCGATTTGTATCGCCAGTTTTATCCCCTGTTCCAGACTGCCTATGAGGAACTGGGCTTTCCGGGCAAATACTTTAACGACCGCTTGGTGGTAGTGATTGACCAGTTGCTCGCGACACCCGTGCCTGAAGGGCCAGTGAAGTTGGTACTGACAAACGTGAAAGGCCCTGTACCGGCGTTGCGGCCATGGGTTCGCTATGAGTTCGCAGACCCTGCACTCGAGAGCCGCACGGCCGGCCAAAAAATGCTGATGCGCATGGGAACGGCCAACGCAGCCGTCTTGAAGAACTGGCTGACAGGCTTTCGGGCACGGATTGTGACCAAGAAAAGCTGACCCAACCAACGAACCAAGTCATTTGATGGCAGCGAGGGACACGGGACACAGATCTCCCCATCATCAGACTTTTGCTATATTTAAAATAGCTATAAACCAATAACAGTCAGGGGCTAGTGGCCTATTTTGTGGGTAGAATTTCCTGCTTTCTGAAACAGGCGGTCAGCGTGGCGGGGACGGCAGGCTGCCCTGCAACCATGGGGAGCCACCGCGTCAGACGGTCGCAGTGCCCCTTGATGCACAGCTCGTAGTCGGGCACAAATTCGGAGCGGGCCAAAACCACTTCGCGACGCCACGGGTCGGGCAGCCGGTAATGCCAGACGCCGTTGAAAAGCCTGGCGCCTTGCGGTGGCTCCATGCCGGCGCCC
>JAHEBY010000162.1 GCA_024642025.1 Comamonadaceae bacterium
TCACCCTTCCGTTGGGCTCCGTTATGCGCACCACCTCATAATGGCCACTATCGAAAAGTGATGCAACCACCAGCTCCACCGTGGTTGCATCAGGCGCTCCCTGACTCAAAGACAGCGCGAGCGCCGCCGCATTGTCCGTGTTTTTGATGGATAGCTGAGACTCAAGATAGCCCCTCGCACTCAGAAGAGACGCAAGAAGCCCGCCCATCAATGCAAGCAGCATACTTACGATGATTGAAAGCCACAATTGACGATACATGGACATGGACATATTCCTTAGGCGAACATTCTTATTGAAAACCTTCTGCACGGGCGCGTTTCAACAGGTCTTCCCATCGGGATAGTCGACCGATTGAGCCCGTTATCTCTGCACCTTTACCGGGCACAGTGGCGAAGACACCGTCATTATTGAAGCTGAAAATGGGCGTGAGATCTGGTCTACGTGAAGCGAGCCGTATGTCGCCCATCAAACTGTCAAGCACCAGTGGCTCGCTGTCGGGTCGTTCGTAATAGGCCAGAACCATATGCGCAACCGGTGCGGAGTCGTTAATGCCTGTGTGTGCACGCACGTATACGAGACGCAATTTTTCCACCTCCATGCCCATCATTCGTAGAGAAAAATACTTGGCAATGACAAAGTCTTCACAATCACCGGTGCCTTGACCTAAGGTTTCCAGCGGCGTGGCCCAGTAGTCAGGTTGTCCCCAGATCGCCAGATCGTCCCCAAACCGTATTTGCCGATTGAAGAAGAGATTGACTTTTGTCAGTTTCTCGAGATCCGCTCCGGGGGTACTCGATTGGACCATGCCACGCCATGCGTTAAACCTTTGACTTGCAGAGCCACCCCAGCGCTGCAAGATTGAACTCAGCATGCCATCGAAGTCTGGCGCCGAGTATGCCCCGTTGCCTAAAAACCAAATCAGGCCAGGTGCCAAAAGCCGGAATATGACCCGAGAGATGGACTGAATAGAACCTCTGTCTCGTGGGCGGGTACAGTAAGCGTTCTGGAGATTCACACGGCTCTGGCAGAGTAAAACGTAAAGAAAATAGCAACAATTGGTTAAATTGTGGGGAAAATGCTGCAAGATTTCGCAGCACACTCCGTGGCTCACAGAGCTTTTCAGCGAAACTCGACATATGTCCGGACTGATTGATCAGTCTGTAAAAGCATATCGCCCGGTGGAAACAATAAGTCGTTGAAGTAACATGAAATTGAACCCCTGTTTTTTGGCTATCACGGCGTTTGGGCTGTTTTTTGGCCAGGCGAACGCGCAATCGCCTGTAACACTGCGTGACGCTGTAGAACGAGCAGTGCTCCAAAGTCCTGACGTAAAGTTTCGGTTTGAAAACCTGGAGGCGGCCAATAGCGAACAAGATGTTGCCAAAGGTGGGTGGCGCCCGCGAGTAGACTTGGCGGCGGCAATCGGCAAGGACTCAATCGCCACCCCTGCCATCTCGGCGCGCACTTACACTGGCTCCAACGCATCCATACAGTTGCGCCAGACCTTGTTTGACGGCTATGCAACCAGCAGCGAAGTGCGACGTTTGGGCCACAACCGCCAAGTGGCGTATTACGAATTACTCAATGCCAGCGATCAAGCGGCGCTTGAAACCACGCGCGCCTATCTCGACGTCCAACGCTACCGCGAAGCCTTGGCACTTGCCCGAGACAACTACGCAACGCACGTGGACGTTCAGCAAAGGCTCAATAGTCGAGTGACGGCTGGCGTTGGACGTCGGGTTGATCTGGAGCAAGCCGCTGGCCGTACGGCTCTTGCAGAGTCAAATTGGCTCACTGAAGCCAGTAATTTGCACGATGTGTCGGCGCGTTATCAGCGATTGACAGGGGAAGTCGCCGCCCAAAATCTGGCGGTAACGCCATCCTTGGATAAATTCTTGCCCGCGCGCGACCGGGTACTGGCAGATTCAATCGCAAACAACCCCGAATTTCTGGGCGCAGTGTCTACCATCCGCGCCTATCGGGCCGACGCTGATGTGCGCCGATCAGCCAATTACCCGACGCTCGAGCTTCAGGCACGGCAAAGTCTGCAGCGTAATCAAAGTGGCATCCCAGGCAATTACCATGACAGCTCCATTCAGCTTGTCTTGAACTACAACCTGTACCGCGGTGGGGCGGATACCGCACGCATCAAGCAATATGTGTCCAAGCTCAATGCGGCCTATGAGCTAAGAGACAAGGCTTGTCGAGATGTTCGTCAGACGGCCCAAATTGCCTACAACGATGTTGGTCGGCTTCAGCAGCAGCTTGTCTTTCTGGCGCAACATGAGCTGTCAACGTCCAAAGCGCGCGAGGCTTACCGACAGCAATTTGATATCGGCCAGCGCTCACTTCTTGATTTGCTCGATACAGAAAACGAGCTGTACCAGGCACGCCGCGCGCTGAATAATGCTGAGTTCGATCTGCGGCTGGCCAAAGCACGGGTATTGGGAACTTCTGGCACCCTGCTGGCTGCACTTGAGCTGAGGCCTTTGGCAACCGAGGCGCCGCCCGATGCAGGCGGTGCTGATCCCGATGACGATTTGAAGCGTTGCAACACAGAGCTGCCTAGCCTCGTGGTACTTGACAAAGACAATTTGCCAAAAGTGGAAGTTGCCCAAGCGACAGCTGCCCCGGTGCCGGCGGTGAAGGCCGCTCCAATTCCAACACCTGTTGAGCCTCCCGTCATCACCGCCTGCCAAAAGGTGTTGCCCGCGGTCAACAACTGGGCTGCCGCCTGGAACAGCAAAGACGTCAATGCCTACCTCGCCACGTACAGCGAAGCGTTCAAGCCCGCCAAGGGATTGAGCTACGCGGAGTGGAAATCCTTCAGGAAAAAGCGTGTAGCCAAACAAGGCGGGATTAGTACGGTTCTTAGTAACATCACGCAGACCAGTTGCGAAGGCAACACAGCCAAGGTTTCATTTACTCAATCATATGGTTCGGTCGACTACATGGACTTGGTCGAGAAGACCTTGACTCTTGAACTGACCCGCGGTCAATGGCTTATCACTCGGGAAGACGTCACAAAAGGCAGGACCTTTTAAGCCTTATGTAACCAATTACCCTCTACCGCCAAAATGGCGGCAGACGTAACGAAGCCTGCAATGTTTTTCCTTGCAGGCTTTTTTTACTTCTGGCTGATCCGGCCGACTCAGAATGGGATGTCGTCGTCCATGTCGTCAAACCCGCTTGAAGACTTGCCGGTTTGGGCCGGAGCCTGCTGGCGCGACTGGGATGCAGCAGGCCGTGACGCGGGCGCGGGCCTCGAATATCCTCCGCCGCCATCATCCCCGCCTGGCCCACCCATGCCCTCGCGTTTGCCCAGCAATTGCATTTCAGTCGCAATGATGTCAACGGTGTTTTTTTCTACGCCCGCCTGATCCGTGTATTTGCCGTATTTAAGGCGGCCTTCCACGTAAATTGGTTGTCCCTTTTTGACGTATTCACCAGCAATTTCCGCCAACCGGTCATAAAAGGTGATGCGATGCCACTGCGTATCCTCAATGCTTTCGCCCGTGTTCTTGTCTTTGCGACGGGTAGACGTCGCCAGGCTCACGTTTGCCACGGCCTGCCCTGAGGGGAGGTAACGAATCTCAGGGTCGCGCCCACAGTTCCCCAGCAAAATGACTTTATTGACTGATGCCATGATTTTCTCCTTAGTCTCCCGATTATCCCGCCTTTGGTTTCGGGGCCTGCATGGGCCAAGCCACAACCAACCACAACAGCATACCAGCGGTACAGGCCATAAAAAGACTGTGAACGCCGGCGCTTTTCAGTAGCCATCCACCCAGCGCGCCACCCGCAAAAAATCCCAACGATTGCGACGTGTTGTATACCCCGAGGGCCATACCACGGGCATGCGCAGGCGCAGCCCTTGAGGCGAGGCTGGGTTGGGTGGCTTCAAGGATATTGAAAGCGCAGAAGAAAGCAAAGAGCGCACCACCGAGCCATACAGTCTGGGGCCGTCCCAATTCCATCCACATAAGTGCCACCTGCACCAGGCCGATCAGTCCGATGGCAGACAGAAAAACTGCACGCAGATAGCCCCGTCGTTCGAGAGGGAACAAGGTAAAGCCCATTACCAGAAAGGACGCCAACACCGCGGGCAAATACACCCACCAATGGTGCGCCTTGGGCAAACCGGCTTTCACCAGCATTTCCGGAATGGCCAGCCACATCGCCAGCTGCACAGCATGCAGCATGAAAACACCAAAATTAAGTCGCTGCAGCGCCGATTGACGCAGCACCTCTGCCAGGCGTCCTCGCGGCAGGTGCCGGTGCGCTTCCGGCTCGGCCGGAGCACCCCAAATCACGATAGCGACCCCCGCCAGCGCCAGTACACCCGTCAAACCAAAGACTCCACCCAGACCCATGGCGCTTGCCAGCACAGGTGCAGAAACGAGCGACACGGCAAACATCAGGGCGATAGCCCCTCCAACCATGGCCATGGCCTTGGTACGCACCTCATCGCGGGTTTGGTCCGCAAGAAGAGCCGTAACCGCCGCAGAAATGGCGCCCGCTCCCTGAATGGCGCGGCCAATCAGCAAACCCTGCACACTTGCAGCCGAAGCCGCCACAATACTGCCCGTGGCGAAAACCAGAAGACCGAACACGATCACCCGCTTGCGGCCCAGTCGATCTGAAGCCACGCCAAACGGAATCTGCAGAATCGCCTGCGTCAGGCCATATATCCCCATGGCCAGCCCTATCAGTGCCGGGTCGTCTCCACCTGGGTACTTGCGCGCTTCCAGCGCAAAAACGGGAAGTACCAGAAACAGGCCCAACATTCGAAGCGCAAAAATGCCGGCGAGCGAGAAGCTGGCCCGCCGCTCCACTGGCGTCATAGCCATTCGAGACGTCTTGCGCCCCTCAATTGACGCCGTTTCTGTGGCCTGATCCGCGGCGGAAATGCTTGAATGCTCTGTCACAAAGAGAATAGCTAAAGATGCCGGGAAAGTCTGAACCTTGGCTTTATCAAGAAAGTGACCATGAGCCCGAAGCACACATGACCGCACCATGCAAATCAACATTGTCTATGATCTTGACGCCAAAACCCCTACGCGAGCCCATTACCGGCCTGACCATGAAACGCCTGCCTCCACTGAATGCCCTGCGCGCATTTGACTCGGCTGTACGTTGTGGCAGCTTTACGCTGGCCGGCAAAGAGCTCCACGTCACGCAAGGGGCTGTCAGCCGTCAAATCAAACAACTCGAAGCATGGTTGGGTAAACCGGTGTTTGTGCGCCAATTCCAGGGCCTGGTTCTCACGCCGGCAGGCAGCGTGCTGGCCAAGAGCATTGAGGCGGCTTTTGGCACGATTTTGGGCGCCATCGAGCAAATTAGCCAGCATGGCGCACGCCAACGCATTGCCGTCAATGTGCCCGAGACCTTTGCCTCCCGCTGGCTGGCGCCACGCCTGCGCGACTTCCATGGCAGGCACCCGGATATTGACCTGTCGATTACCACCAGCCCCGTGAACTCGCTGCGCGACGCCCGCCAGTATGACTGTTTGGTCATGTTCCTTGCGGAACCATGGAGTCACGGAGACTGCCGCCAGCTCCGCCAGGAACAGCACGTCGCCGTAGCCAGCCCGGAGCTCTGGCACGACGGCAACGCGCCAAACCTGGCCCACGTAACCTTACTGCACATACTCAATGGCAACCAGCGCCTACCCGTTTGGGAGAATTGGTTGAACTCACTGGGCATGCGGGCAATTGACCCGCGCCCGGGCATTGCGTTTTCGACCATGGATCAGGCGATTAGCGCCGCAGTCTCTGGTGCTGGGGTAGCGGTGGTGGACGCGCCCATGGTCGAGCGGGACTTGGCCGAGCACCGGCTGCGTCGCCTGGATACGCATGAAATCACCGGCCCCATGGGTTACTGGTTTGTCGAACCGCGCGAGCAGAGCGATCGGGATGACCCACATAATGCCGTGGTCGCACTGTTTCAATCCTGGCTGCTGGACGCCTGCCGACAAAGCAGTTCCTGATCTCCACATGTCGCACTTGGCGCGACAACCAATTGGTAGCTATCATTCAAGGTTGCCCTCGACACGGCGCTCTGAACCAGCACGCCACCATCCATGCCCGTATCTGACTCGCCAAATCCTTCGCTAACCCTACCGCCAAACGTACGTCAGATCAGCATTCGCGGGGCCCGCACCCACAATTTGAAGAACATTGACGTCGATATTCCGCGTAACCAGTTGGTCGTCATCACCGGTCTGAGCGGCTCCGGCAA
>JAHEBY010000163.1 GCA_024642025.1 Comamonadaceae bacterium
GGGCTTGAGCCATCGGTTCGAGATCAAGTGCATCCCGTGCCAGCAAAGCACCTGAAACGCTGGAGATGTGGGCTTCCATGCGCACCAACGCCTCATTCATAGAAGGTAATGCCATCTTGAAACCCGAGAGTGATGCGCTCAATTGCGCGGACGATCCAGCATTTCCTGAGCGTTGGCCAACAGCTTATCCGCGATTGCTTCGGCATTGACCTTGAAAGTGCCTTGCTCAATTGCAGATCGCACCGCATTGACTTTTTCCATGTCGACCTCCGCAGTACTGCTTTTAACAACCTGATCCAGCGATCGGGCCGCCGTTGACACGGTCACAGCTACACCTGAGGGATTCGCACCTTGAGTTGCCGCTGCCGTTCCGCTGCCAGACTGCGCGATTTTGGTCGACGCGGGGGACGTCTGCGCAGCACCGGAAATCGGGATATCTGTAGATTGACCTATCTTCATCATGTTCTCCAAAACTACCTGATATGTAGTCCAGTACGAGTACTATCGGCCGCAGGTATGGGGACTTTAGTACTTTTCTCAGTTATTTGAAAATTCCTAAATATCAACCTTTACGGTCCTGCTATCCAAAACCACGCCAGTCATCACGCGGCCATTGTCCATTCTCACTCGGGCTGGTTGGCCTACAAATCCCCCGGAGAGTGCCTGGCCGTCTGAGCTAATCTGAAACCCCACGCCGCTTGCCACCACTCTAATCTGTGCTCCAGCCTGAAATACCTGTGCTGGACGGAACATACCTTGTCGCAAGGCCTGACCAGGCATTAGCGAACGCGTAACAATCTGCCCAACCCAAAGGGCGGGGTCAGCGACGATAGAAGCTGGCTGCTCGGCCCAATCCACTTCCGCTTCCATCAGATCGTCCAGGGTCAAAGTCGTTCCTAAAGGAATGCTGCCTCTGGCAACCCACGCCGAACCCATGGCCTTAACGGTCACGGGCAAAAATACACTCCATTTTGCAATCCCGTCAGTGCATCGAATGCCCATACGCGTCCGACCCCACAGACGGGTGCCGGGAGGTAGAAATGGTTCAATTCGCCCACACGGATCGAGTTTTAGCCGACCATCCAAAGCACCCAGCATGACCTCCATCTTCAGGGGGCCTAATTCAGCAAAGCGGCTCGCCTGCACCGTTTCGTCCAGCCAGCGTTGGGTATTGGTGAGCAGATCCCCTGCGGGCGCGATTGTTTGCGCCTGCGCACCCTGCGCAATACCGATTGCCACCAGTACCGCGCAGATCTTGCGGCCCAGCGAACCATGGTCGATTTCAAATTTCTTCATTCCACCAGCCATTTCAGCGTCAGATTTAACAGAGGACCCTGACTCTCGAGCACACAAGGTCCACGAAACGACTATATGCAGACACCAGTTCCATAAACGACTCAAGTAAAGGCAAAACCTGCCGTTATTCAAGGTATCAATAGTTAAAGGTTTTTCCATAATTGATTTACGCAGACGCCCCGAGGTATCGCCGGGAAGTCTGAAACCAAGAGTGGAGGAGTTCGATGCTTGCAAATCTAACCAGCGGACTGGATTTTCAATCCAAAGCACTGGTGCTGCGCGCCGAACGCCAACGGGCTATTGCCAGCAACATCGCCAATGCGGACACCCCTGGGTACGTCGCGCGGGATTTTGACTTCAAGGCCGCCATGGCTGATGCAAATACAGCTGTTGGCCGTCAGGTCGAGCTGAGCTCCCCGAACCATCCTGCCCACATTGCCATTCCCGGCAACCTTTCTGATTCCGCGGCCAGTCGGGCCCAATTAGGTTATACGGTTCAGACTCAGCCCAGCATGGATGGCAACAGTGTCGACCTTGACCGTGAACGGGCAAATTTTGCTGACAACGCCGTTCGCTACGAAGCCACCCTACGCTTCATTAACGGCCAGTCCAAAACAATCTTGAGCGCCATTCAGGGGCAATAGCAATTTATTTGTCCTCAAAGGAATAGCCCATGTCAATGTTTTCCATTTTTGGTGTGTCCGGAAGCGCAATCAGTGCCCAATCACAACGGCTCAACGTGGTTGCAAGCAATCTGGCCAATGCTGACGCCGTAGCTGGTCCTGACGGTAAGGGATACAGAGGGCGGCAAGTCGTATTTGAAACGGTGCCCATGGGCGCCGACGCCTCATCTGGCGTTAGGGTCAGTTCGGTTCAGGAAAGCAACGAGCCTCTGCGACGGGTACATAACCCCAGCCACCCATCCGCTGATGCCGAAGGCTATGTCACGCAATCCAATGTTAATCCGGTTGAGGAAATGGTCAACATGATTTCAGCCTCGCGCTCGTATCAGAACAACGTCGAAGTCATGAATACAGCCAAAACTCTGCTTCTCAAGACCCTTCAAATGGGTCAGTGAATCTTCAAGGACCTCTCATGCTCTCCACCACCCTCAATTCCACAACTGGCACCGCCACACTAGCAGGTACATCAAGCAACAAAGCTTCCGCGACTGATCCAGCTGCGGCACAAGACCGTTTCATGAAGCTTCTGGTTGCGCAACTAAACAATCAGGATCCCATGAACCCGATGGATAACGCGCAAATGACGAGTCAGATTGCACAGATCAATACGGTGACCGGCATCCAGCAAGTCAATGACACCCTAAAGAGCATGGCCGATCAGTTCACTTCTTTGCAGGTTTTGCAAGGATCATCTTTGGTGGGTCACGATGTGTTGGTGGGTGGCGCCACGCTGACCACGATTGATGGAGTTTCCAGGGGCGCACTTGAACTGGCGGGCAAAGCCGACAACGCGCGGGTGGAAATACTAACTCCTGGCGGGCAGATTCTCGACACGATCAACCTCGGCGCACTGGATGCCGGTCGTCACTCTTTTGAGTGGGATGCCAGCAAGTACCAGGGTGTTGGCGAACCCAGCTTTCGAGTCGTTGCGACGCAGAGTGGCCAGAGCGTTGACTCAGTATCCCTGATACAGGCCCGCGTTATGTCCGTAGCCAGTGAGGCGGGCGCCATGACCATTCAACTCCAGGGTCAAGGCAGCATACCGTATGGCGCCATCAAGGCAATTCTGTAGTTTCTGCTTGATTAATAAACAATTCGTTAAGGAAAAAGCATGTCATTCCAAACCGGTCTTTCAGGACTCAGCGCTGCCAGCCGCAACCTGGACGTCATTGGCAACAATATTGCCAACGCAAATACAGTCGGAATGAAATCTTCCCGCGCAGAGTTTGCCAGCATCGTGGCGTCCTCTATCGGGGCAGGCGGCGGCAACTCCAATGGCATCGGAGTAGATATAGCCACCGTATCCCAGACGTTTTCTCAAGGCAACATCAACATTACCGGCAACGACCTGGATGTAGCCATTAACGGTAGCGGCTTCTTCCAGCTGAAGAACCCCGACGGATCAGCCGCCTATTCCCGATCCGGCGAATTCAAGCTGGATCAGTTGGGGAACATTGTTACCAACGGTGGCGCGAATGTGCTGGGCTATCCGACCGACACAAAGGGCAACCCGACCAGTACGACCCTGCAGGCACTCAAGCTGCCCACAACGGCGCCAATTGGTGCCCAGCAGACGGCAAACATGACGGCAGAATTTAACCTGGATGCCCGTGCTCCGGTCTGGAATGCCGTCACACCCAATACGCCGCTAACAACCTATGGCACCTCGTTGACCACGTTTGATGCGCAAGGCGTCGCGATACCGACCTCGATCTACATGCAAAAGACGGCGGGCGATACCTGGAACCTGTTCACCGACCCAACCTCCGCAGCGACGGCAGCCTCATCGTCAGTTGGAACATTGACGTTCGGCACCAATGGCTTGTTGACAAGTGCAGGTACAGCGACCCTGAACGTCACATCACCCAACGCGGCAATTGGCGCCTTTCCAGTGTCCGTCGACGTCTCCAAAGTGACGCAATATGGCGCATCGTTTGGCGTGTCGAATCTGACCCAGGATGGTTACGCGCCGGGCGAATTGACAGGGCTGAAGATTGGTGAAGATGGGGTCATTACGGCCCGGTACTCGAACGGCGTGACACAAGCCACTGGCCAGATGGCGCTGGCGAATTTTCGGAATGTACAGGGCCTGTCACCGACAGGGGCAGGGAGCTGGGTCGAGACCTATGCCTCCGGCCAACCCGTCCAGGGCGCGCCTGGGCAAGGCAAGTTAGGCGCCCTGCGCTCTGGAGCGCTCGAAGAGTCCAATGTAGATCTGACAGCCGAGCTCGTCAACATGATGACAGCGCAACGCGCCTATCAGGCCAACGCCCAAACCATCAAGACGCAGGATCAGGTTCTTTCAAGTCTGGTGAACCTGCGCTAGTCGTGCGCTGATTTTTTGACCACTTAGGTAAAGCCATGGATCGCCTGATATATACCGCGATGACCGGTGCCAATGCCGCGCAACACCGTCAATCTGTACTGGCCAACAATCTCGCCAACGCATCGACCAATGGATTTCGCGCTGAGTTGTCCACTTTCAGGGCGGTTCCATTGCGAGGAGACGGCACGAGCACCCGCGTGTTTGCACTGGAGGCAACGGCGGGGCATTTGAACACGCCGGGCTCTGCGCAACGTACGGGCCGCGACATGGACGCAATGGCCGAAGGCAATGCGTGGTTTGCCGTCCAGGGACTTGATGGCACCGAGACATATACCCGAAATGGCGCCTTCGAGGTATCTCCTGACGGAACCCTGATGACTTCCAACGGGATGACCGTCTATTCAGACGGCGGTGCTCCCATTGCTGTACCGCCAGGTTCGAATGTATCCATCGGTAACGACGGCAGCCTGACTGCCAAGGTCGGCAACCAACCCGCCAACGCCATTGGCCGATTGAAATTGGCGACTCCGACAGCGGACGACCCGCTCAAGCGTGGCGAAGATGGGCTATTTCGCACCACTTCTGGTGACCCACTCCCGAACGACACCAGCGCCCGAGTGCGGGTGGGCGTACTCGAAGGTTCCAACGTGAGCCCGATCGAGACCATGGTCGGCATGATTCAAACCGCCCGGCAATTCGAAGTGCAAATGAAGTTGCTTCAATCGGCCGAATCCAATGACAAATCCGCAGGACAGCTGTTGGGCCTGCAAGGCTGATGCAAGGCACGGTCAATACGCCAGCGCCACCCTCATCCTCTTAAAGGAAGAACCATGATCAATTCTCTCTGGATATCAAAAACCGGCATGGAAGCCCAGCAAACCCAGCTGGATGTCATTTCCAACAACTTGGCCAACTCTTCGACCACAGGCTTCAAACGTGCGAGCGCCGTTTTTGAAGATTTGATGTACCAGAATCTTCGTCAGGTAGGCTCGAATACGTCGGAGCAATCACAGCTCCCTACCGGGTTACAGCTCGGGCTGGGCGTTCGCACGGTCGCAACCAGCCGGTCCTTTGCGCAAGGCAATCTTCAACAATCCGGCAACAAGCTGGATGTGGCGATCCAGGGTAACGGTTTTTTCCAAGTCACGATGCCCGATGGCACCACCAATTACACGCGTGACGGATCATTTCAGGTGGATGCCCAGGGTCGACTGGTCACCTCTTCGGGGCTGCCCATCGCCAACGGCATCACGATCCCTCCCAACGCAACCAGTGTCGCCATTGCAGCGGATGGAACAGTGTCCGCACAGGTGCCGGGCAATACAGCACCGCAAAACGTTGGCACGATCGCTCTGGCGAATTTTGTCAACCCGGCTGGTCTCGATCCTAAAGGACAGAACCTGTTCGCCGAAAGCGTAGCCTCAGGGCAACCGAATAGCGGCACGCCAGGCGGCAACGGGCTCGGCTCCTTGATGCAAGGGTTCCTGGAGACATCAAACGTGAATGTTGTGCAGGAGCTCGTCACGATGATCCAGACCCAGCGCGCCTATGAGATGAATTCCAAAGCGATTCAGACATCCGACCAGATGCTGCAAAAGCTGGCGCAAATCTGATAGCGCGAACCATCAAGTCAAAAGACATCATGCTCAACAATTTTGACCGTCTCATCCGCATAGGCCTTTTGGTTTGCACAGTGCTGGGATGCGTTGCATGCGAGTCCATGCCGCAACAGGTCAAGGTCGATTTTGATGAAACCCATGCTGCCCAACCGATCTCGGCACCGCCAAGTCCGCCCGCTGGACCTGCAACTGGGAGCCTGTTTCATGCCGCCAGTTACCGGCCGGCGTTCGAGGATATACGTGCCCGGGCCGTTGGTGACACCGTAACGATCCAGATTGTTGAAACGATCACCGCCAGCCAAAAGTCCTCATCATC
>JAHEBY010000164.1 GCA_024642025.1 Comamonadaceae bacterium
CACGGCCAGCGCAGTCAATGCCGCACGCCAGCCAAACAGGTCAGACAGCAAGCCACCCGTGGGTGCGCTCATGCAGGCAATCACGCCCAGACCCGTGAGCCCGCGCGACATGGCTCTGGCGCCCTCAAGAGGCGAATACAGGTCGCGCACGATGGCTCGGGCGCACATCACGCTGGCCCCCATGGCGGCGCCCTGTAGGGCTCGCCATGCAATCAGCGCAGCCATGGAAGGAGCCATCGCGCTGCCCAGGGCGGCCAATACGTAGGCCAAAAGACCCAGCAGCAAGATCGGTCGTCGACCAAAACGGTCCGACAGTGGGCCCCAGATCAATTGAGACGCGCCAAATGACAGCAGCAGCGCGGTAAGCGTCAGCTGTGCCTGGGCCACAGATGCGCCAAACCCCTCAGTCAGCGCAGGTAGCGCTGGCAAGTACAGGTCGGTCGTAATGGGTTGCATGCCCAGCAACACGGAAAGGATGAGCACGACCAATGTCGTGCTCATGGAGGGAATTGCTTTTGTTGCCGTGACCATCAATCTGAGCGTATCAGATTGATGGTCCGTTCACTTCAAACTGAAAAGCTGCATCAAAGCCTGGCGATACAGGGGCTGGCCCACTGCGTTGGTGTTGTGATGGGAGCCCCCCGGCACCAGAACAAACGCCTTGGGTTCAACTGCCGCGTCAAATAATTTGCGCCCCAGTTCGGGCTTGATCAACGCGTCCTCAGTGCCATGGACTACCAGCAACGGTGAGCCAATATGCGCGACCTTGTTGATCGATTCAAACCGCTGGGTGATCAGGCCGTTGACGGGCAGCCACCCCCATTTCATGGTGTCAAAAACGTCTGGAATTGACGTAAAAGTACCCTCGACAATGGTGCCGGCTTCATCTGTGACCTCGCTGGCCAGCTCAATCGCGATGGCTCCTCCCAGTGAATGGCCAAAGATGTACCTGGGTTTGTCAGGGTATCGCGCGGCCAGCCAGGTCCAGGCGGCCCGGGCGTCTTCGTAGGCCAGTGCCTCGGATGGTGTCGACGGGTCGCTTTTCCCAAAACCGCGGTAATCAACCACCAGCACGGAAAACCCAAGCTCCTGCATGCGTCGCACCCGCTGGGCCGATCCCAACACGTTCCAGCGCGCGCCGTGGAGGTAGAGAAGAACGGGCACCTTCGCGTTGACCGGTGTATCAGAGGTTGCAGTGGAGGGACTCGCAGCTAACCACAAGCCGTGCAATTTCGCGGGTTTGCCAGCAAGCTTTGAATCGAACTCGATCCAGACGTCCTGCATACCCTCGGCCGCGTAGATCCCTCCACTCCAGCTGCGGTCACTGGGTTGAAAGATCCACTCACCCTGCTTTTCAGCCAGCGTGGCGCAGCTCGCCAATGCCGCGAGCGCCAGTCCGACTGCAAACAGCTTGGTAAAGAGGGGGTAGCGCATGGGGACTGACGATACCAAAGTTTAAAGCCCGCATTGTCCGAAGGCGTAATGGGGCTTGCCTCGACGCTGCACGCCCTAACTGGCGGACAGCGGGGCGGGTTGCGTCTCCAGAGCGTCGTCCTGCCCAAGCATTTCGGCAGTAATGAGCGTGACACCCCGCTCTGTGACGTGAAACCGCACCCGGTCCGCGTCGAGGTCCACTCCAGCTGTGAACCCGTCGGGAAGATGACAGCGTTTGTCAACCACGACCTTGCGCAAAACCACAGCCCGACCAATGACCACGTCGGGCAGAACAACTGAATCTTCGATCAGGCTCTGGTCGCCCACGCGTACCTTGGCGAATAGTATCGAGCGACGGACAGTGGCACCACTGACGATGCACCCGCTGGATACCAGCGAGTCCACCGCCATGCCCCGCCGGACATCATCGTCAAACACGAATTTGGCGGGCGGCAATTGGGGCTGGAGGCTGACGATGGGCCACTGATCGTCATAAAGATTGAGCTCTGGAACGACCTTGGTCAATTCAATGTTGGCTTCCCAGTAAGCATCGACCGTGCCAACGTCCCGCCAGTAAGGCTCCGCGCCAACCATATTTACACAGCTTTTACTGAAATGATGAGCCATGATGCGGCTACGACCTATCAAGCGGGGAATGATGTTTTTGCCAAAATCATGGCAGGAACGTGGATCCTGGGCGTCTTGCACGATCTGCTCGCACAGAAATTCGGTGTTGAACACGTAAATACCCATGCTGGCCAGACAGCGACCCGGCGAGTCTGCCATCGGTTCTGGGGAAGTCGGCTTTTCCTCGAATTTGACAATTTCCCCGGTGCTGGCGACCGTCATCACGCCAAAATTAGCGGCTTCCGCAAGGGCGACCTCCACGCAGGCCACTGTGACGTCGGCGCCCGTGGCAATGTGCTCGGCCAGCATGACGCCATAGTCCATTTTGTATACATGGTCGCCAGCCAGAATCAGCACCCTCTCGGCATTCGCCTCCCTGATCAGGTTCAGATTTTGGTAGACGGCATCGGCAGTGCCGTTGTACCAGTTCTCGCCGAGTCGTTGCTGAGCGGGCACGACATCTACGTATTCCCCCATGGTCGCGGCCAGGAACCCCCACCCGTGTTCAACATGGCGGATCAGACTTTGTGACTTGTATTGCGTCAGCACCGCAATACGCCGCAACCCTGAATTGACACAATTACTCAATGCGAAATCGATGATTTTTAGCTTGCCAGCGAAGGGCACCGCCGGTTTTGAGCGCCAGTCAGTCAGCTGTCTGAGCCGGGATCCACGCCCGCCAGCGAGAATTAGCGCGAAGGTTCTATGCGCGACCTGGCTGATACCCGGAAAATTCGCCTGTTTGTTGCGTGCGCGGTAATCGTGGCGCCCGGTCGGTCCAATGGATTCCATCAGTTGGGTCTGGATGACACGACCAGTACATCGCGTTCGGTGTGGTGCAGGACGATTTGCGCCATGCTGCCCAGATCGCTCTTCACGCCAGAGCCCTGTCCATGGTGCCCAACGGCAACACAGTCAGCCGGCAGTGACTTGGCGCGATCAGGAATGGCGCGGGCCGGTATGTCATCAACAATTTCCTGAATCACCGGGTAGGTCAATTGTCCCTTGAACTTGTTGACCAGACCCTCAAGCTGCCGGGCAGCCTGACCGCGCATGGCGTCATAAAACGTGCCCAGTTGGGCTTTGGAGCCGGCAGCCAGACCGGGCAACGTGTTCCAGCGTGGGCGAATGGCAAACAACACGTGATGGTGTGCGGCCGGAAATAGCTGCGTAGCTACTTTCAGGGTGTGCAATGAGGTGTCACTCATATCCACCGCAGTAAGTACTTTTTGGTAGCTGTGACACTCCCCGCAGCGTGCGATCAATACAGGGCAGGGGGGATCTCTGGCGATCTTCAAAGCGGTACTGCCCAAGCCAGCAACATCAGGCTCCGAGTGGGCGCCCAGAACCACAAATGACACGCCGTGCGACTTGACTCGTGCTCCAATGACCTGAGCAGCACTTCCTTCGCCAAAACACGCCTCGATCTTGAGGCTGGTTTGCGTTGCAAGCGATGCGGCCAGACTCATCAGTTGCTGGCGGGCCTGTACATCTGCGGGCGGGTCGATGGTCAGGTTGGGCACATCAAAAATGCCTTTGAGTCCATGCCAGGCGCTGACGTCGAACGCATGCAGCAAATCAATTGATGCGCCGTGGGCTTGTGCAATCTGGACGGCACGCTCGACCGCGATATGCGCCCCGGCAGAAAAGTCGGTGGCGGCCAGAATTCGATGGATGTGCGTCATGGTATTTTTCCTTGCGAGATTGACGGACATTTGATGCTCGCTCGATTCGCGGGTGAACACATTGACGCATGTCAATGGGTGACCAGACGCGAGGCGATGTCGTCTCGTCTCTCATCGAGAGATAATCTGCGTATCATGCTGACTGGCCAAGAAGAGGCATTGATTCGTCCAAGGAGATCATAGAAGTGAACAAGATATACCCAAGCGCTGCCAAGGCGCTGGAAGGCGTGCTGGCAGATGGTCAGCTGATTGCGGTGGGGGGCTTCGGCCTGTGTGGCATCCCTGAGGCCCTGATTGACGCCGTTCGCGACTCTGGCATCAAGAACCTGACGGCCATCTCCAACAATGCCGGTGTCGACGATTTTGGACTGGGCAAGCTGTTGCAGACGCGCCAGATCAAAAAAATGATTTCCAGCTATGTTGGTGAAAACAAGGAATTCGAGCGCCAATATCTGGCTGGCGAGCTGGAGCTGGAGTTCACGCCGCAGGGCACGCTGGCTGAAAAACTGCGCGCCGGTGGCGCCGGCATTCCGGCGTTTTTCACCAAAACCGGCGTGGGCACAATTGTGGCTGAGGGCAAAGAGCTTCGGGAGTTTGATGGCGAAACTTACGTGATGGAGCGTTCACTGATGCCGCAGGTGGCGCTCGTAAAGGCCGACGTGGCTGATCGCTCGGGCAACTTGCGATTTAACCTGACCGCCCGCAATTTCAACCCTGCTGCGGCTATGGCGGGAAAAGTCTGCATCGTTGAGGTCGAGCGCATTGTGGCGACCGGTGAGATGGCGCCTGATGACGTGCACCTACCGGGCATTTACGTGCACCGCATCGTACTGAACCCGACCCCCGAGAAACGTATTGAAAAGCGCACGCTGCGCGACCGCAAATAAGGAGCCCATTACCATGGCGTGGACCCAAGATCAAATGGCCGCACGTGCGGCCCAGGAGCTACAGGATGGCTTCTATGTCAATCTCGGCATCGGCATTCCCACCCTCGTGGCCAACTTTGTGCCCGACCACGTAGAGGTCTGGCTGCAAAGTGAAAACGGCATGCTGGGCATTGGCCCCTTTCCCTATGAAGACGAGGTGGACGCCGACCTTATCAATGCGGGCAAGCAGACGGTTACCACTATCAAGGGCTCCAGCATTTTTGGTAGCCACGACAGTTTTGCCATGATCCGTGGCGGCAAAATCAATCTGTCCATACTCGGGGCCATGCAGGTCAGCGAAAAAGGAGACCTAGCCAACTGGATGATTCCGGGCAAGATGGTAAAGGGCATGGGCGGCGCTATGGACCTGGTGGCGGGCGTAAAGCGGGTCATTGTGCTTATGGAGCACGTGGCCAAAAAGAAAGATGGCACAGAAGACCTGAAAATTTTGCCCACCTGCACCTTGCCACTGACGGGCGTGGGTGTGGTGGACCGCATCATCACCGATCTGGCAGTGATGGATGTTGTGCCAGAAGGTTTGAAAGTGCTGGAAATGGCACCCGGCGTGACGCTAGAGCAATTGCAGGCCAAGACAGGCGTCAAACTGATTCCGCCGAACTAGACTTCATCCAAACAAAAAGGCCCGGAAGGGCCTTTAGTTTTTCGCGGAACAGACTCTGTCGGTGAAGCTCTCTGCTGGAGCGGGTGATGAGAATCGAACTCACGTATCGAGCTTGGGAAGCTAGCGTTCTACCATTGAACTACACCCGCGGCGCGGTAGTTATCATAACCGACCTGTCCACAACCACCCGGCAAATTTCGGGGCGCCGATGATCGATTCGCATCAACACTTCTGGAAGCTTGCCGATCGAGGTGGGGCCTGGCCGCCGCTTGATCTGGCGGCTATTTACCGCGACTTTGAACCGGCGGATATCCTTCCTCACTTGACTCAATGGGGTGTACAGGGGACTGTGCTGGTCCAGACGCTGCAGACGAATGCTGAGACCGGGTACATGCTGAATCTGGCGGACCGTCACGACTTCATTCTTGGCGTGGTCGGTTGGGTTGACCTGAAGGCTACCAATGCGTCCGCCGAAATCAAACGCCTGGCAACGCACCCCAAGCTAAAGGGCTTGCGGCCGATGCTGCAAGACCTGGCAGACGACCACTGGATTGATGATGCGTCACTGGAGCTTGCGATTCGGGCCATGCTGGACTGCAACCTGAGCTTCGATGCATTGGTGAAGCCGCAGCATCTCCCTGCCTTGTTGCGATTTGCACAGCGATTCCCCAATCTGTCCATTGTTATTGACCATGCCGCAAAGCCCCTGATAGCGGCACAAAAACTGCAGCCATGGGCCGACGACATGCGCGCGCTTGCAGCCCTGCCAAACGTGTGGTGCAAGCTGTCAGGCATGTTGACAGAGGGCGGTAAATTTGCCCTCGCCGCCGGGCTGGCACCCTATGTCGAGATAGTAGTCAATGCCTTCGGCCCCGCGCGCTTGATGTGGGGTAGCGACTGGCCGGTGCTAAACCTTGTGAGTGACTATGCGGCTTGGCTCTC
>JAHEBY010000165.1 GCA_024642025.1 Comamonadaceae bacterium
CTTCAGCGGAGCAATCAACATCAGCATGGCGGTTACGAAGGCTACGAAGCTGCCTACCGACGTGGCGTGATCTGCACTTTGCATTAAGGCAATCGTCAACACGGCGGATAACGCAAATGCAGCCAGCATCTGGGTCAGCGGGGTCATTGCTGCGGAGGCAGCGACCGATTTCAGGGAAAGGCGCCTGAGCGATTCCCCCAGCCTGAAAAAACGGTCTGCCTGAGCCGGCTGTGCTGCATGCAAACGGATGTCCCGATGCGCCAATACGTTTTCTTCAACTACATAGGCGAGTTCGTCTGTTGCGTTCTGGGCATCCCTCGTTACCCGGAAAAGGCGTTTGGACAAAGTGCGCATGACATAGGCGACTGCCGGGAAAAGACAGGCCACGATGAGGGTCAATTTCCAGTTCAAATACATCAAATAGCCGAGAAGCGCCAGCAGTGTAAGTGAGCTGCGCGCCGATATCATTAATGCGTTGACCATAAGGCCCGAGCCGGTCTGGACCTCGTAGACGATCGTGTTAGCGAGCGCGCTGGCGTTCTTTTCGGCAAAAAGATTCAGCTGGGCGGCCATCAGCTTGTCGAACATCGCCTTGCGCAATATTAAAAGGCCATGGCTGCTGATGCGCGTCATGGCAAGTTGCGTGATGAAGCTGCTGGCACCGCGAACCGCGAACAGCAGAATCAACGTAAAGGGAACTGCCCACAACGGCAGTGCACCTTGCTGAAAGCCGCGGTCCAATAGCGGTTGCAACAAAGCCGGGATAAGTGGCTCAGTCAGCGCCAAGATAATAGTGCCCAGTACTGCAACGGCCCAGACCGAAAGCGGACGACCGAAGTAAGGCTGAAGGCGAGCCAGTCTCTGAATCAGGCTTGCCGGCATCGGCGACGGAACTTTCAACATGTAGCCAGGTCAGATTTCGGATGGTGCATATGGCGCATTTGGCGGTGGGCAAGGCTCTTCACAGTGCGCCTATTATCATGGCTGTGGGTGAGCGTAATTTTTACTGCAATCACGTGTTACGCTTGAACGCATACACATGATGCCATTTCATTCCTTATGACCATGTATTCAAACTGGGCGCCGATAAGTCTTAACGATGCATTAAGTCGCGCGCTTCGAATTGTTGTTCTGGGCGTTGTGCTCGGTGTCGCGACTTCTGCGCAGGCCCAATTTAGGGTGGAGGTCTCGGGCGTCGGCCTCACTCAGTTACCCATAGCGGTAGCCGCTTTTCGGGGCGATGATGCCGCACCGCAAAAGATTGCCGCCATCGTTCGCGCTGATCTTGAGCGCAGCGGCCAGTTCCGCAGTATTGACACCGCCGGCAGCGTCATCGACGAAATTGCCCGTCCTGACCCTTCAATATGGCGCCAGAAGGGAGCTGATTCGCTGGTGACGGGTAGTGTGACGCGTCTGGCTGATGGTCGATACGACGTGCGGTATCGCCTGTGGGACGTGGTCAAGGCTCAGGGTCAAGACCTGGGTGCCCAAAGTTTCCCTGTGCCTGCTGGTGATCTGCGGCTGGCTGCACACCGCATCTCAGACATCATCTACGAGAAGTTGACGGGAGAAAAAGGCGTTTTCTCTACCCGTATCACCTACGTGACCAAGACTGCCCGAGGCTACAACTTATGGGTTGCAGATGCTGACGGAGAAAATGCGCAAGCTGCGCTGACGAGTCTTCAGCCTATTATTTCACCGGCATGGTCACCGAAGGGCGACCAACTGGCCTACGTGTCGTTTGAGTCTCGCAAGCCAGTGGTCTATACACAAGATTTGGAATCGATGAAGCGGCGGCTGATTGCCAACTTCCGGGGCTCCAACAGCGCGCCCACCTGGTCGCCGGATGGGCGAATGCTGGCTGTTACGCTCAGTCGTGATGGCGGCTCGCAGCTCTACACAATCGACGCCAATGGTGGCGAACCCCGTCGACTGCTCCAGTCAACCGGTATCGATACAGAGCCAGTCTTTTCGCCAGATGGCAAGAATATCTACTTTGTGAGCGACCGGGGCGGCGCACCGCAAATTTACCGGACAACCTCGACAGGTGGCGCTGTTGAACGTGTCACATTTACCGGTGGTTACAACATTTCACCCGCGATCAGCCCCGATGGGCGGTGGCTGGCCTATATTTCACGCATCAATGGCGCGTTCAAGTTGCATGTGATGGAGTTGGCATCAGGGACTGCGTCTGCGATAACCGACACCACCGATGATGAAAGCCCCAGCTTTGCACCCAATGGGCGGCTCATCGTCTATGCCACGCAGCAGCAGGGTAAAGAGGCGCTGATGACCACCACGCTGGATGGCAAGATCAAAGCTCGCTTGGGCGGGCAGGGTGGCGACATCCGTGAACCCGACTGGGGTCCATTTCAAAAACCATGAGAGCAGGAGCAAATTGATGCGAAAAATTATTTTGGCGGCAGGTGTATTGAGCATCGCTGGGTTGATGGCAGGTTGTAGCTCGGCGGTGAAGCTGGACAATGTTCCGGTTGAAGACAAGACAGGGACCCTGATTCCGCAAGGTGGCCCAGACGCTGGATCGGGTGCGGGTGGAATGGCGGGGGATGCCGGAAAAGGTGGCGTAAAAGGTGTCGACCTTGGTGGCACGTCTGGACAGGATGCCATCAATGCAGCGGGTCCAAGGGTGGTCTACTTTGATTACGACAGCTTCATTGTGAAGCCTGAGTATCAGGGCATTGTCGAGTCGCATGCGCGTCTCATCAAGGGAGACAAGAGCAGAAAGGTTGCGATTGAGGGTCATACCGACGAGCGTGGTGGTCGTGAATACAACCTTGCCCTGGGGCAAAAGCGTGCCGAGGCAGTGCGACGGGCGATGGCGCTGCTGGGTGTTGCGGACAATCAAATGGAAGCAGTGAGTTTCGGTAAAGAAAAGCCGGTAGCCACAGGTACTGATGAGGCTTCTCTGGCGAAGAACCGTCGGGCAGAGATTGCGTACCATTGACATGAAGGTGTTCTTACGAGGCTTTGTCGTTGGGCTGGTTTTTTCAGGCCTTGGGGCTGCGAACGCTGCCTTGTTTGAAGATGACGATGCCCGGCGAGCCATTCTGGAGTTACGTCAGAAAATAGAGGCCATGCGGATCGAATCCGATCAGCGATTCAATGCGCGCCAATTGGAAGTGGACCGCAAGACGACGGATGACAGTACGCAGTTGCGCCGCAGCTTGCTGGATCTGCAAAACCAGATCGAAGCTTTGCGGACCGAGTTGGCCAATCAGCGTGGAGCCAACGAGCGCCTGGCTCGAGATGTTGCCGAGCTTCAGCGCCGTCAAAAGGATGCTGATCAACAACTCGAAGACCGTCTTCGAAAGTTGGAGCCGACCAAGGTCACAGTGGATGGTCGCGAATTCATGGCCGACCCTGATGAACAACGTAGCTATAACGATGCGTTGGCGATCTTTAAAAAGGGCGAATTCGCTTCTGCTCAGACTGCATTTGTGTCATTTCTTGGCCGATACCCGAGTGGCGGTTACGCGCCTTCATCATTGTTCTGGCTGGGGAATGCCCAATATGCAACCCGCAACTACGCCGAAGCCATCATCAATTTCCGTCAGGTCATTTCGCTCGCTCCGGAGCACATGCGAGCCCCCGAAGCTGCGTTGGCCATGGCCAACTGTCAGATAGAGCTTAAAGACGTCAAGGCGGCACGCAAGACGCTGACCGATCTTGTCAAGGTGTATCCGCAGTCTGAGGCTGCCGCGAATGCCAAAGAGCGATTGAGTCGCCTCAAATAGTTGCGGGCTTGTGTTCGATATGCCCGTTGCTGATTTGCAAAGGCGCTTCGGTGGCTTGCAGCGCCTTTATGGAATGCCAGGGGCAGCAGCCATTCGCGACTCTCACGTGGCGATTGTTGGCATAGGCGGGGTTGGATCTTGGGCTGCAGAGGCACTTGCGCGCAGCGGAGTTGGCGCCTTGACCCTGATCGATCTGGACCATATTTCCGAGTCCAATATCAACCGGCAAATACACGCACTTGAGACGACGCTTGGCCAAGCCAAGGTGCTTGCCATGCGTGATCGTATTGCTGAGATCAACCCCCAATGCATAGTTACTTGTATCGAAGAGTTTGTAGGGGCCGACAATTGGCCAACCCTTTTGCCGCCCGGTGTAACTGCCGTCATCGACGCCTGTGACCAGGTCAAGGCTAAAACGGTCATGGCGGCATGGTCCGTGAATGCTGTTCAACTGTTTGTCTCGGTTGGCGCGGCAGGCGGCAAGAGACTGGCTCACCTGGTTGATATTGATGACTTGAGTCGAGCCACGCACGATCCACTTTTGGCGCAAATGCGCTATCGACTGCGCAAAGAATATGGAGGTGCCCGGGACGGCAAACCGATGCGCATTCACTGCGTATTTAGCCGTGAAGCGGTCGCGGCGCCTGACCCCTCATGTGAGGCGCCCTCGGATGGATCACTCAATTGCCATGGCTACGGGTCAGTCGTTAGCGTGACGGCAACCTTTGGCCAATGCGCCGCAGGCTGGGTGATGGACAAAATTTCGGCAGCTGCCGGAAGCTGACAAAAACAACGCTATAATTTGAGGCTTTGCAGCAGGGGCTAGCGCCTCGTTGCAAGAGAAGTCGGGATGTTAGCTCAGTTGGTAGAGCAGCGGACTTTTAATCCGTTTGTCGTGGGTTCGACCCCCGCACATCCCACCAAATTTAATGGCCTGAGTGAAGACTCAGGCCATTTTTTTTGCGGGTTGAGGCGCCCTTGATCGGGGAAAAGCATGACAGTGACGAGTCGGCCGGGATATTGAAACAAGTTGTATCTTTTTGGGAAAAATTCCCGAAAACATGATTCAATCGGTAATTCCGAATCTTGGAGCCGTTGTCATGATGAATCCCATTGGTGTTGCCCGCAAACTGTTACTGTGTTTGGCGGCCATGGCATGCATGCTTTCGACGGTCGTCAAAGCCGACGATTTTCTTCCTCCTGAGAAAGCTTTTGCCTTTTCTGCCACGGCTGTAGACTCCAACACTGTTCGTCTGCATTGGGACATCGCGCCTGGCTACCACCTGTATCAGGAGCGAATCAGTGTGGCCACCAGTGATCCGGCGGCAAAGCTGGCGCCCCTCGCACTGCCAAAAGGCAAGGACAAGTTCGATACCAATTTCAATAAAAACATGGTCATCTATGAAGATGCCCTGGATGTTGACTTTAAGGTAACGCAGGGTGGCATTGCCGTTCCCGTGACTGTAGGATGGCAAGGCTGCGCGGACGCGGGGCTGTGCTATCCACCCGACAGCACCGACCTGCAAATTGCGCTGACTGCGTTTGGTGCGACCAATAACCATGTATCGGCTGGTGGATCGACTGCCAGTAGCAATACAGATTCTCAAGTCGCCGCAAAAGGCCAAGGAAAAGAGGCTTTAGCCCCCGTCAAATCATCGCCTATAGCTACTGATTCAATAGCAATTACGTTGGCTTCGGGCAGTTTGCTGAAAACGATAGGCGTTTTCTGGTTAGCCGGCTTGTTACTGGCCTTCACACCCTGTGTTCTGCCTATGGTGCCGATCCTGTCGTCGTTGATTGCAGGGCAGTCTGGTCCGGTTAGCCGCAGCAAGGGCTTTAGTCTGGCCCTTGCGTATTCGCTGGGTATGGCGTTGATCTACGCGGGTTTTGGTGTCGCGGCTGGGCTGGCCGGCGAAGGCCTCGCTGCCGCACTGCAAAATCCCTGGGTTCTCGGCGGTTTTGCCTTGATGCTTTCCGCCATGGCGATGTCAATGTTTGGCCTTTATGAGCTTCAAATGCCTAGTGCCATCCAGAGCCGGGCTACCGAGTTGTCCAACAACTTCAAGGGCGGATCGTTGGTTGGGGTGTTCATCATGGGTGGCGTCTCCGCGCTGGTCGTTGGACCCTGCGTGGCCGCACCGCTGGCGGGGGCGCTGGTCTACATCAGCCAGACTCGCGATGTGGTGCTCGGTGGCCTTGCCCTGTTTGCCATGGCTTTAGGCATGAGCGTGCCCTTGTTGTTGGTAGGTGTGTCGGCCGGTAGCCTTCTGCCCAAGGCTGGTGCGTGGATGGAGCGGGTCAAGCAGGT
>JAHEBY010000166.1 GCA_024642025.1 Comamonadaceae bacterium
GCTGCGCGAGAGAACGCACCGGTATGTTGTGGGCGAGGCTGTGGCAACTGGGCCAACTCAATCATCCGGGTCGCCCGTCGACATTCCCGTGATCGTGACGTATCACCCCGCCTACCTGCTGCGCAACCTGCCAGAAAAAGCCAAGGCCTGGGCCGATTTGTGCCTGGCCATGGACGTGATGGAGATCGCCGGACGATAGCCGGGCGATCACCGGAAAATAACCCGATTTCGACGTATAAAAAGACAACAAGACAATCGACATGACGTTTCTGGACATGCTGAGCGCCGCCGAGCGCCAAAACAATTCCATGCTGTGCGTTGGGCTGGACCCCGAGCCCGCCCGTTTCCCCGGAAAGTTAAAGAACGATGCCAGCAAAATTTACGACTTTTGCGCAGCCATCGTAGACGCTACCGCCGATCTGGTGATTGCCTTCAAACCACAGATCGCCTACTTCGCGGCGCACCGCGCTGAAGACCAGCTTGAGCGATTGATGGCGCACCTGCGCAGCATCGCGCCGCAAGTGCCGGTGATTCTGGATGCGAAGCGTGGCGACATTGGCAGCACCGCCGAGCAATACGCCAAAGAGGCCTTTGAGCGCTATGGCGCCGATGCCGTCACGCTGTCGCCGTTCATGGGGTTCGATTCCGTGGCACCCTACCTCAAATACGAGGGCAAAGGCGCTTTTCTGCTGTGCCGCACGTCCAACCCTGGCGGGGATGATCTGCAAAACCAGCGCCTGGCTGGACTGCCGGGCGAGCCGCTGCTGTATGAGCACATCGCCGCGCTGGCCAACGGACCCTGGAATGTAAATGGGCAGCTGGGCCTGGTCGTGGGCGCCACCTACCCGGCCGAAATTGAACGCGTTCGGGCGCTTGCCCCAACATTGCCTCTGCTCATCCCAGGCGTTGGGGCTCAGGGAGGAGATGCCGCGGCCACCGTAAAGGCCGGTTGGCGGGGAACAATTGAAACAAACAGAAACACAGTGACCGATGCGGTGACCACCACCTCGCCGATCGTTGTGAATTCTTCGCGCGCGATCCTTTACGCCTCGGCTGCAGATGACTTTGCCAACAGCGCCCGCCAAGCCGCGCTACAGGCGAGAAATGCCCTGCAGGCCGCGCGGTACCTGGGCTGAGGTCTTACAACTTGTAGCAATTTTCCGGCGTAACAGTCTGCAACGGCTGCTCCGCTGGTGACTGCCAGTCCGTAACATGGCGCTGAATCCGGGCCAAGGGTCCGACCTTTAAGGTTCTCGCCATGACACAAGACGTAATTGAAGAAACTTTTAGTACGGGCACAGTTGCCATGCAGGGTGACGCTGGTTCGGCTGAATTGCAGGGCACCCCCGCTGACAAACCGGCGCCTGCCGGAACTCGGACGGTGGCGCCGATTGCCCTGTCAGCCCTGGCAGCAGCAGCGTTGGCAGCCTGCGGTGGTGGCGGTGGAGGAGGAGGTACGGCAGGTCCGGTTGCCAGCCCAATTTCTGCGCTTCCTGTGGCTCCCGTTAAACCGCTGAACCCGATCATCACCTCGTTCCCCAAGGCAAATACGGACGAAGAGGCCGCCCGTTTTCTGGCGCAGGCGCAGTTTGCGGCCAGCGACGCAGAGATCTCGTCCGTCAAATCGATGGGCTACAAGGCTTGGATTGAGCAGGAAATGGGCAAACCGGCTTTGTCTGCCTGGGATTGGCTCAACAACAAGGGGTATGGCGACGTCAACAACCCCAACAATTACTACGACAACTCTTATCCTGGCGACTACATGATCTGGAGCCAGCTCATGACGGCGCCAGACCCAATGCGCAAGCGGGTGGCGCTGGCGCTATCCGAGTTTTTTGTGGTTTCGCTGGCGGGGCTGGATTTCACATGGCGCAGCCACGGTATTGCCCAGTATTGGGACATTTTGAACACCCACGCATTTGGCAACTTCCGGGACCTGCTGGAGGCCATCACGCTGAACCCTGCAATGGGCTACTACCTGAACACCAAAGGCAACACCAGAGAAAACTCGTCGGGCCGACAGCCCGACGAAAATTACGCACGTGAGTTGATGCAGCTGTTCACCATTGGGCTTGAGAAACTCAATCTGGATGGAACGGTACAGACCGTCGGCGGTGTCGTTCAAAATACGTATACGCAGGACGACGTGACCAATCTGGCCCGTGTGCTGACGGGTTATGACGTCGATACACGCCAAAACGTAGACACCACGATTGGTGGGCGTAAGGTGCCCAACACCAATTCCGTGCGCCTGCCGATGCGGATTATCGTCAACCGGCACTCGGTTCTTGCGGCGACATTCCTGGGAACCACGATCCCGGCCAGGGCGGCGTCACCGACCGGCAACGCGACGGAGGATGCGATCAAGGCGGCGCTCAAGACTGCGCTGGATACCGTTTTCAATCATCCCAACGTTGGGCCGTTCTTTGGCAAGCAGATGATCCAGCGACTGGTGACCAGCAACCCCAGCCCGGCTTACGTTGCGCGTGTGGCCACGGCATTCAACAACAACGGTTCAGGCGTACGCGGCGATCTGGCGGCGGTATTTGCGGCCATCCTGATGGACGACGAAGCGCGTGGCCCGGCCGGGCTTTCGAGTCCCGAGTTTGGCAAATTGCGCGAACCCATTCTGCGGCTTGTTCAGTGGGGCCGTACCTTCGGCATAAGTTCCGCCAGCGGCGACTGGAAACTGCCTGACCTGAGCCAGACCGGATCAAGCTTGGGGCAGAGCCCATTGCGGTCCCCAACGGTGTTCAACTTTTTCCGTCCAGGCTATGTGCCCAGCAGCACAGGCTTGAGTGCCAATGCCGTTGTCCCGGAATTCCAGCTTGTGAATGAGAGCAGTGTGGGCGGCTATCTCAATTTCATGATGAGCACCATATCCGCGGGTGTGGGCCCGGGCAACCCCAGAGACATGAAGGCCAGTTACACGGCTGAGCTGGCTTTGGTGCTGGACGCCGCCGCGCTGGTCAAACGTGTGAGCTTGTTGCTTGCCGCCGGACAGGTTTCGGCAGCCACTCAGCAGGCGATTGTGAATGCGTTGAACGACAAGCCGCTGACGCAATCATCATCTGCAAATGACAAGATGAACCGTGTCTATGCAGCTGTCCTGATGGTTATGGCCTGTGCTCAGTATTTGATTCAGAAATAACAAGGCGGCATCATGCATTTAATCCAATCACCCGAATTTCACAGCCGTCGCGCCTTCCTGCGTCGGTCCGGTCAACTTGCCATGACGGGCGCTGGCCTGCCGATTGCGCTTAATCTGGCCGCCATGAGCGAGGCTGCAGCATTTGACGCCACGGACTACAAGGCGATGGTGTGCGTCTTCATGTTTGGTGGCAACGACTATAGCCACATGGTGGTACCTTATGACGACCCCAACTACAACCTCTACAGCACCATCCGGGGTGGCGGTGCCGGGCAGACCGCTGGCGGGATTGCCTTGGCCAAATCAGCCTTGAACGCAACTTTGCTCGCGCCTACGGTGGCGCCTGTGGATAACGTTGCCGGTACCGGTACCCGTCAATATGCATTTCACCCGGCCATGACTGGCCTTGCGAATCTGTTCAATAGCGGCAAGGCCGCGGTTCAGCTTAACGTAGGGCCATTGATCGTGCCAACGAACCGGGCTCAGTTTGCCAGTGGCAATCGTACGCTGTACCCTCAGCCACCGCAGCTTTTTTCCCACAATGACCAACAATCGCTGTGGCAGTCGTCCTCGCCCGAAGGCTCAACGGTCGGCTGGGGTGGTCACATGGGTGACCTGGCTCTTTCCGGAAATGGCGGCTCACTATTTACCTGCATGTCGGTCTCTGGCAACGCGGTGTTCCTGTCTGGTGACACCGCGCTCCAGTACCAGCTCACAACCAACGGCGCCATCAAGATCAGGCCTGCTACTGACAACTCTGTCTATGGGTCGACCGCTGTTCGCAGTGCATTGAACAACATGGTCCGGCAGACGACGAGCATTAACAAAATCGAGAACGAATACAACATCGTTACCGACCGGGCGCTGAAATACGAATCTGCCGTGACTGGTGCGCTGGATGTTGCGACCAATCCGGAGTTTGCGGGGCTCAAGGCACTAAACGGGAACGGGCTTGCTTCCCAGCTGCAGATGGTGGCCCGCCTGATCAGGGCGCGTGCGCAGCTCAACAACGTCAAACGACAGGTGTTTTTCGTGTCGATGGGTGGGTTTGACTTGCACGACGGACTTTTGGCCCAGGGCAATACCAATATGCAGCGGTTGAGTGACGCCATGACGGCCTTCAATCAGGCCATGTCAGATATTGGCATGGCCGATAAAGTGACTTCTTTCACCGCGTCGGACTTTGGTCGCACGCTGGCATCCAATGGCGACGGCACAGACCACGGCTGGGGCAGCCACCACATCGTGGTCGGCGGTGCCGTCAAGGGCGCGGCGTTTTATGGCACGCCGCCGCCAGTGAGCGTGGGCAGCACGTCGGCGCCTACTGACCAGTGGCATTTGGGGCAGGGCCGTTTGATCCCCACTACGTCAGTTGACCAATACGCAGCCACTCTGGCCAAGTGGTTTGGTGTTTCAGCGGCAGAAATGCCGGGCGTCGTGCCCAAGATCGTGAATTTTGGCGGTACCAGCCCAGACGGCGTCGCCTATCCAAAGGACCTCGGGTTCATGATGTAGGCAACCTTGTCTTATAGAAACTGGCGCAGATACATGCCGGTGTGACTTTCCGGATGGGCGGCGAGGGTTTCGGGTGTTCCCGCTCCGACCAGCCGACCGCCCCCCGCCCCGCCCTCAGGGCCCATGTCAATCACCCAATCGGCGGTCTTGATGATGTCGAGGTTATGCTCGATCACGACGATCGTGTTGCCTGCATCACGCAGGTGCTGCAACACCTTGAGAAGCAGTGCAATGTCGGCAAAATGCAGGCCTGTGGTGGGCTCGTCCAGGATATAGAGTGTGCGGCCTGTGTCACGCTTGGATAGCTCCAGTGCGAGCTTCACCCGCTGCGCTTCACCCCCTGACAAGGTCGTGGCCGCTTGTCCCAGCTTGATGTACGACAGGCCCACATCGAGGAGGGTTTGCAATTTGCGCGCGATATTGGGCACCGCGCTGAAAAACGCCGCTGCGTCTTCTACTGTTAAATCCAGAATTTGGGCGATATTTTTGCCTTTGTATTGCACCTCCAGCGTTTCGCGGTTGTAGCGTTTGCCATGGCACACATCGCACGGCACGTAGACATCTGGCAGGAAATTCATTTCAACCTTCTTCACGCCATCGCCCTGGCAGGCTTCACAACGCCCGCCAGCCACATTGAAGCTGAAGCGCCCCGGGCCGTAGCCACGCTCCCGCGCCTGAGGCATTTCGGCCATCAACTCGCGAATGGGGGTGAACATGCCGGTGTAGGTGGCCGGATTGCTGCGCGGCGTGCGGCCAATAGGCGACTGGTCCACGTTGATGACCTTGTCGAAATGCTCAGTGCCCTGAATGTCTTGATGCGGTGCCGGCTCTTCATGCGCTCGATATAGCTGGCGGGCCACAGCGGCATACAGGGTGTCGTTCACCAGCGTCGACTTGCCCGAGCCCGACACGCCGGTCACGCACGTGAACAGCCCAACAGGGAATTCCACGTTTACGTTTCGCAGGTTGTTACCGGTGGCACCGATGATGCGAATGGCCTGTAGGTCGCCTTGGGTGGCAATATGGGTCGCTTGCCGTTCCGCCCAGGCCAGGGCGGCTTGGCTGGGCGGTATTTTGGGACCGCTTTTTTTCTCGGGCGCTGCGGCGGCAAGCGTAGGTAGCCAGGGCGTGCGTCGGCGGGGAACTTCAATCTTGAGCGTCTGGGCCAGGTATTGGCCGGTCAAGGATCGCGTGCTGGCCTTGATATCGTCAAAGCTGCCTTGCGCGATCACGCTGCCGCCATGAATGCCAGCGCCCAAGCCCATGTCTATGACATGGTCGGCGGCGCGCATCATGTCTTCATCATGCTCCACCACCAGCACGCTGTTGCCAATGTCGCGCAGGTGTTTCAGGGTGTCGATCAGACGGTCGTTATCCCGCTGGTGCAGG
>JAHEBY010000003.1:0-8926 GCA_024642025.1 Comamonadaceae bacterium
CGCAGCAGCAGACCTCTACTTCAGCATTCTGAGGGTGGATACGTTAGAGTCCTTTTTTGCGCAGATCACGAGCCCTGGGGCTGATATCATCCTTGCAGACTACCGATTGCCGGGGTTTACCGCCATCGATGCATGGCTGGGTTTGCAGAATCAAGCTCAGCTACCGCCCTTCGTTCTTCTGTCAGGCGCCATTGGTGAGTCAGCGGCTGTTGAAGCCATCAAGCTTGGGTTTAGCGATTACGTGCTCAAGGACAGCATGGGTAAGCTCTCCCATGTCATCATTCGGGCATTGGAAATGCAGCAGGCCCAAATCGCCAAAGAGCGTGCGGTAGCCGAGCTGACCGCTTCGGAAAATCGACTTGCGGAGTTCGCCAGCCATTTGCAAGACACCATCGAGCAAGAGAGAGCGTCGATCGCGCGGGAGATTCATGACGATATCGGTGGGTCACTTGCGGCCGCGAATCTTGATCTGGCGTGGGCAATCCGTCACATCAGCCAAGACCCAGCCAGGGAGCATTTGACTGCGGCTGCAGAAATGCTCCAACATGCGATAGGCGCAAGTCAGCGCATCATGCTCAATCTCCGCCCGGCCATACTTGACCAAGGGTTATTTGCCTCCACACAGTGGTTGATTACCCAGTTTGAGAAGCGCACAGGCATCAAAGCCCGTCTTTTGTCGTCACAGACCCAGGGAGAATTTGCCAAAAACATTCAGCTTACCGCCTATAGAACGGCTCAGGAAGCTCTCACAAATATTTCAAAGTACGCCCGATGCGACTTGGTCACCGTTGAACTGACTGACACAGAGGGTATGCTGACGCTAGAGATCTCGGACAATGGACAGGGCATTTCTGATATTGATTTGGCTAAAAAGACATCCTTCGGTCTGAAAGGCTTGAAGGAACGTGCCCGAACAGTCGGTGGTTGGCTGGATATCAGTACACAACCGGGGGTTGGTACCACCATCGTTTTGTCGATACCTTTGCCGACGAAACAATTTAAAGACAACCTGAGCGCTCTTCAATGATTCAAGTAATTCTCTGCGACGATCACGCGGTAGTACGAAGAGGGATTCGTGACACCCTCTCAGAGGCGGTAGATATCAAAGTAGTTGCTGAAGCCGGCAGCTATTCCGAGGCACGGGAGGTACTTCGCAATTTTCCTTGTGACGTCCTGGTGCTGGATCTAAATTTACCTGGCAGAGGCGGGCTTGAAGTTCTAGCAACATTGCGCGAATCGAATTCAACGACCAAAGTGTTGATCATGTCCATGTTTCCAGAGGATCAATATGCCATTCGCAGCTTGCGAGCTGGTGCACAAGGCTACTTCAACAAAGCCAGAGACCCAACTGAGTTAGCCGATGCTGTGCGCGCAGTTGCGCAAGGGCGGAAATATGTGACGCCGGAAGTTGCGCAGATGCTTGTAGATAGTCTATCCACTCCAGTCAGCGAAACATTGCATGCCGCGCTTTCTGAACGCGAATTACAAACGTTAATAAAAATAGCTTCTGGCAAGCGCCTATCTGACATTGCAGAGGAACTAATGTTGAGTCCGAAAACGGTGAGCGTCTATCGCGCCAGAGTTCTGGATAAACTCAAGCTGACAAACAACGCAGAATTGACGGTGTATGCCATTCGTAACGAACTGGTCTAAAGGATCTTGTCGCTCAGAAAATTTCGAGAATACGCTCCATCAACCTCATGAACGGTTGGTCGAGCATCGGCAGAGTTGCCGCCACACCTATCAGTCCAACCGAAAGAGTCACTGGAAACCCAACTGAGTAGATGTTCATTTGCGGCGCAACGCGAGAAACAATGCCCAACGCCAGGTTGGCAAACATCAACATACCGATTACTGGCAGCGCAATCCACAATGCGCTGGCGAAAAGATCGGCGCCAAGGGAATAGAGTTTGACCTTCTCCAAGGCCGCAAGGAAATTTTGATCAACTGGAAAGGCGTCAAAGCTCTTTATTACCGCCATCAGCACGACAACGTGGGCATTCACGGCGAGAAACATCAAAGTCGCCATATTGACGTAAAACCTGCCCATGGCGCTCGATTGTGCGCTGGTCGATGGATCAAAGAATGCCGCAAATCCAAGTCCCATCTGGAATCCTATAACTTGCCCCGCAAGCTCAAATATGCTGAACACAAGTCGAACGGCAAAGCCTATGGCTAGCCCGATGCCGACTTGCTGTAGAACCGCGCCAAATGCCTTTGGGCTGTTGATATCGACGTGCGGTTGATCATTGAGACTGGCTTGAGCGGCAATCGCAATGAAAAGCGCCAAGCCAATACGCGTTCGAACCGGGAACGAACGGGCAGAAAAAATGGGGGCGGCCGTAAATACTGCCAACACGCGAAAGAATGGCCAGAGAATTGGTGACAGCCACTCAGTCAGCTGAGACTCAGATATTCCAATCATGATTCTTCGCGCCGGTCAAATCACTGCCGACGGGATGGATTCGATAGTACGACGAATGTATTCAACAAGCATAGTCAGCATCCAGGGGCCGGCGATCGCAAAAACGGCGACCGCTGCGACAAGTTTTGGCACAAAAGCCAGCGTGGCCTCGTTGATCTGTGTGACGGCCTGAAATAGCCCAATAACCAGACCCACAATCAACACAACTGCCAGAACCGGTGCTGAAACCATCAACAACATCAGCAAAGCTTCTTGCCCCATTGTCAACACCATTTGTGCATTCATTCCATACCACCTAACTGGCGAAACTGCCTGCGAGCGAGCCTATCAGGAGATTCCAGCCATCAGCCAAAACAAACAGCATCAGTTTGAAGGGTAGTGCAACGAGTACGGGGGAGAGCATCATCATGCCCAATGACATCAGCACGCTGGCCACAACAATATCGATCACCAGAAACGGTATGAAAACCATGAATCCAATCTGAAATGCCGATTTAAGCTCACTAATGACGAATGCGGGAACCAAGACACGCATGGGTACAGTCTGGGCAGTCAGGCTTGGCTCAAGCTTTGCAAGCTTCACAAAAAGTGACAGGTCAGCCTGTCGAGTTTGCTTTGCCATAAATTGGCGAACGGGGTCTTCGCCTTTCTTCAGCGCCTGCTCGAAGTTAATTGCATTTGTTGAATAGGGCAGATAAGCATCGGCATATACCTTGTCAAGGGTGGGGCCCATGACAAAAAACGTCAGGAAAAGCGAAAGGCCGACAATCACTTGGTTGGGCGGTGAAGACTGTGTGCCCAGAGCCTGGCGCATAAGTGAGAGCACAATCACGATGCGGGTGAAGCCAGTCATCATCAATAGTATGGCTGGCAAAAATGAAAGAGCCGTGAAAAACAGCAGGGTCTGAATGGGAACCGAGAAACTGACACCCGAAGGACCTGTTCCCACCAAGAGCGGCAGTTGCCCTGGAGCAGTTTGCGCCATCACGGGTGCACTTGCCAACATCGCTACGGTCCATAGCAAGATATGACGCATTGGCAGACTCGCGGGGGAGAAATGCTCAGACATATTTCAATAAAAAAGTTTAAGTGCGTCGCCGAAACTCAATTGCCAGCCGACTCGCCGCTGACTAACTTTGCCGATGTCGGCAAAGACTGCAACAACGCAATCGATTGAGTCGTGACACCCAAGACCAACCATTGTCGATTCTCAATGGGACCTACTTCGACCGTGACAACGCGTTGATGGGGCCCAACCGCGATAGCCGAAATGATCGCTGAAGGCTGGCCTGCGGAGCTATGAATTCCACCGACGCGTCGCTGAAGCCATTTGATACCCATGGGCATGAGAGCCAGCAAGACGACCAAGGCAAGAACTGAGGAAATAGACGCCGTCATGACCCCACCTATCCCTTGCTCACCCTGCGGAGGCGCTCGGATGGAGTCACCACATCCGTTAGACGGATGCCAAACTTGTCGTTAACTACTACCACTTCGCCCTGGGCAATCAGATAACCATTGACCAGTACATCCATTGGCTCTCCTGCCAAAGCGTCAAGCTCCACGATTGAGCCCTGACCCAACTGCAAAATATGCTTGATGGGTACTTTCGTACGCCCAAGCTCCACCGAGAGCTGAACAGGGATATCAAGAACTCGGCTGATATCGCTCTCAGGATTGTCAGAGTCCGGATTTGACGTGAAGGGCCGCGGCGTTTCGGGCGAGAGCACGCCGCCTGACGCGACCTCTGGTGCTTCGTCCGAAGCACTTTTCTGCTCAGTCAAAGCCTCAGCCCAATCGGCCATTCCGTCGTCATCAGGTGCAGATTCTTCAGCAGCCATCTCAATGTCCTTTCCAGTTTGAATCTTTTCCACGCAAGCTCTTGTCAATACGAATGGCGTATTTGGCGTTGTGCGTGCCGTATTGGCACTCAAAAACCGGTACGCCGTCTACTGTCACTTCTATGGATGGTTCCCGATCGAGCTCAATAAAATCCCCGACTCGCATCGCCAAAAGCTCCTCAACCGTGGCATCTGCCCGGGCAAGTTCAGCAACCATCGTCACCTCGGCGGCCTGAATTTCATGCGTCAGTACATTCACCCAACGACGATCAACCTCAACCGAGTCGCCTTGGGTAGATGAATACAGAACATCCCGAATAGGCTCAAGCGTGGAGTAAGGAATGCAAAAATGAATAGCACCCGAGATGTCACCAATTTCCAGCTGGAAGCTCGTAGAAATTACGATTTCACTCGGCGTTGCCACGTTGGCAAATTGCGGTTGCATTTCTGAGCGCTGATAATGCAAGTCGATCGGGTATATGCCTTTCCATGCCTTGTTGTATTCGGTAGTAATGACGTCAACCAGGCGATTGATGACGCGCTGCTCCGTGGCAGAAAAATCACGCCCCTCAATTCGAGTCTGAAACTTCCCGACTCCGCCATACAGCGTGTCGATTACTCCAAAGACAAGCGCCGGCTCGCATACAACAAGACCATTTCCCCGAAGCGGCTTGACTGCGACAATATTGAAATTAGTCGGCACCGCGAGCTCGCGCAGAAAAGCGCTATATCTCTGCACGGAAACTGCCCCGACCGAAATCTCGGGACTGCGACGCACAAAATTGAACAACCCGATTCGGAAGTTTCTTGCGAATCTCTCGTTAACGATCTCCATGGTCGGCATGCGGCCACGAACAATTCGTTCCTGGCTCGACATGTTGTAAGTGCGAATCTCCCCATTTTCTGCGGCCACTTCCGCTGTGGTTTGGCTCTCCCCAGTGACGCCTTCAAGTAAGGCATCAACCTCTTCCTGGGATAAAAATGATTCGCTCATGGAGCTGTCGTTTCCAGACGGTTACTGAACGATAAAACTCGAGAACAATACGCCTTGCACGGGACCAGGCTCGCCATCGCCCTTTTTTGTACCTTTCTTTTTGCTATGGCCATTTTCCTTGCCTGCGCCTTCGTGGGCACTTGAAACTCCACCAAACGGACGCGATGCTTCCGAGAGAATGTCTTCAGCGAGCTTTTCCTTGCCCTCGCGTTGCAACAGCTCTTCAGCCGTTCGTTGCGAGATTAGAAGGAGAATGCCGCTTCGAATTGTGGGGAGATAGGGCTTTACCGTATCTGTCGCATGCGTGTCATGCAGTTCGAGCGTGATGCCGACTTGGGCGACCCGCTCGCCACCTGCATCCGCCAGGTTGACCACCATGCTGTCAAGTGGCAGAAAAGTGGGCGGCCCCTTTGGCTCCTCATGGGCTACGGGCTCCTCTCCGGCAAGCGCCGCATTTCGCTTGCTTAAATACAGCCACCCGCCACCTGCTGCCAGCGCTAAGGCCAGCAACAGGAGTCCGATGAGGATGACCAGTTTTTTGCTCTTTTTGGGAGCTGTCGCTCCGTCGGCGGTATCAGATTTGGCAGACACGGTTTTACCCTCGGTAAATGCAAATGTGGGTCAAGACATTCACTTTCGAATGTCGTCGCATGGAAAGATTATTCTTTAGCCGCGTATTGGCTAATACCCAGATTAAGAGGGTGAAACCGGGCTATTCACCGCTAGGTTGAAGCCCAATTTAGCTAAACGAACAGGTCCAGCCCCTGGTTTCGGGATTCTCTAACCAGCTTGTTTTCAGCCGTTGCAGGTTGAACAGTGGCCGTGATTCGGGTGTTTCTCCTTTCACCTGGGTGTTTGTCTCCCCCAGAGTGCCCTTGACCTTGACCCGAGCTACCCACAGAAACGCCAGCCAACGAAAGGCCCTGGCCCGACAACATATCCTCTAATTGGGAGACTGCACTTTGCAACAAGTCCCGTGCTTCAGCCTGATCTGTTCGGAAAGCGATGCTCGCCTCATTTCCCTGAATTGAGATACTCACTTCGATGGGTTGGCGCCCGGGTCCATCGAGCTTCATCTCGGCATTATGAAGGTCATGGTTTACCCAGTAGGTAAGCTGCTCCTGTATTTCTCGAGCGGCGATTGGCGCGCTAACGGCAGTCGGGCCATACACCTGTTGGCTCATTTGATTGAACCCACCGGCGACCCAGCCACCTTCCAGGCCTGACGCCAATGATTTAAAGTTGTCCTTCATTCGACTGGCCTCAGAGGTCTTAGGCCCGATGATCGACATCAGGCCACCAGCATTAGCCGGCTCCTCTCGCAACAAGAGATTGCTCGCAGGGTGAGTTAGTACCGTTTTCGCCGCCGCCGTTTCCTGAAGCTGGCTCAGATTTTGAATCTGACTGGTGGTCCGACTCATGTCAGATGAGCCGTTTGTATGACCTTTGCTAAGTCCGAATCCCGATTTGTCGCCCCCAACCGGCACTGGCGTCTGAATCAAGTTATCTCGTTCGGCGACAACGGGGCCGCTAGACAGGGAGGCCTGAAGGTGGTTCTGTGATCCAGTCGTGCCGTCAAAAGCTGCTTGAGGCGTCACAGTCAGCCGCTTTGCACCAATTGCAAACGCGTCATTAGTTCCGTATGGCACCGCACCAACCACCTCTGCGGCAGGGACTGCCTTCGTCATGACTTGACCACCAAGGAGAATCAACAGGGCAAGATCGTTTGCAGCACCATTTGGAGGGTCATCGTTCTGGGCAGCGGGGTTGACAAGCGGGGAAGTCGCATTTGTTGGCTCCCAGGCGGGCTCTGCCACTTCAGTCGCGGGTTCAATGGAGGTTAGCAGCGAGAGAAAGCCTTCCGGACCGTCCGAGTCACTTCCTGAAGCGGACCCAGACTTTCCCGCAGCCCCGCTACGAGCACTTTCAGCCACGTTCTGGCGCGGCGGTGAGGTGGTGGCATTTTCAATGGTCATGGGAGATCTCCTGCAATACTGTATTTGGAATGCTTGGAAAACTGGAGAGACGCGAGTTCATCCATCTGCCGTTGCTCCTGCCGATTTGCCGCGGCTGCCTGCGCAGCGCGCTGCCTGGCATCAATTTTCTGCAGACTTGCCAAACGCAAGTCGATTTGCAACAGCGCGCTCTGAGCGGCGACGGTCTGATCAGCAAGCTGTCCCAACGTCAACCGTTGCAGACCAATTGCGTGTTGTAAGCGATTCAGAAACTGATAGTGGTGGCGCATCAATTCTGCTGACGAAACTCTGAGCGATGCAGTACCCCATTTGGCTTCAGTTTCCAGTGCGTAATGCTCCAGCTGATCCATCTGGCTTTGGGCTGATCGGGTCGCCTGCATGACGCGAAGCAAGTCAGCCGTAGCATGCTCCCGTGCACGTTGGGCCGCCTCAATAGCGAGCATCAAACCTTTCACGGTCGACATCTGTCCGCCCTCTCGTTGTCCTCGTTCATTCGTCGGAGTGAGCGATTGCCGCACACATTTCATCAATGCTTTGGGCGATAGGCGCTGAGTCATGCATGTCTTGTTGCAGAAATTCAGACATTACCCCGTGCAACTCAATCGCCCGGTCCAGCGAAGGATCAGAACCGTGTGCGTAGGCGCCCACCTGCACCAAGTCCCGTCCCTTTTCAAATCGTGAGGCGATGGCGCGAAAGTCTTTTGCGCTTTCGAAGTGTTCCTTTGTGACAACACTGTGCATCACTCTGGAGGCCGACTTCTCGACGTCAATGGCAGGAAAGTGGCCCGCTTCCGCCAACGATCGAGAAAGGACAATATGCCCATCCAGAATAGCTCTGGCTGCGTCGGCGATAGGGTCTTGCTGGTCATCGCCCTCAGAAAGCACCGTGTAGATCGCCGTAATGGAACCCACACCATTCAACCCATTGCCACTGCGCTCCACCAGTTGCGGGAGCTTTGCAAAGCACGAAGGCGGGTAGCCTTTGGTAGCAGGCGGTTCGCCAATAGCGAGCGCAATTTCGCGCTGGGCCATCGCATATCGGGTCAATGAGTCCATCAGCAGCAGAACATGCTTGCCCTTGTCCCGGAAATGCTCGGCGACGGCAGTGGCATATGCAGCACCTTGCATGCGCAGCAGCGGTGGGGCGTCCGCCGGCGCGGCTACGACAATTGATCGGGCACGCCCCTCCACACCCAAAATGTCTTCGATGAATTCCTTGACCTCGCGGCCCCGCTCACCAATCAGGCCCACCACGATGACATCAGCTGCGGTGTATCGCGCCATCATGCCCAGCAACACGCTTTTGCCAACCCCCGATCCCGCGAACAGACCGATCCTTTGCCCGCGACCGACTGTCAGTAGGGCATTGATAGCGCGCACGCCCGTATCCAGCGGCATGCGTACGGGTGATCGATCCATTGCGTTAATCGGCTTCCTGTCCATGGGCAACGACGTTACGTCTGCGATGGGACCCAACTTGTCCATCGGAGCGCCGTTTGAATCGACGACTCGCCCCAGCAAACCTTCACCCAACGGCAATCTAAGAACCCCGGGACGCGAGTCGCGACTAGCCTGGCGCTTCTCGCGAAGGCGCGGGACGGCAACATAGGCTGGCGCTGGCACCACAGTGGCACCGCTGGACAGGCCATGCGTGTCACCGGCAGGCATGAGGAACGCCTTGTCCTGAGAG
>JAHEBY010000003.1:8936-23172 GCA_024642025.1 Comamonadaceae bacterium
TCTGATCGGTCATTGCAACCAGGCATTGCGAGCCAACTGGCGCTCTGATCCCGCTAGCCTCGAGGACAAGTCCTGTCAGACGAGTCAAAGTCCCGCGGACCTCCAATGGATTCGCGCCAGCCACCCGTCGGCGAGCACCTTCCAGAAACTCACCCCAATGACCCCCTTGCAGGTTATTCATCAAGCGGCCCTTCTGCACCTTCATGTATATCCCACGGGACTTCCATGCCCAACGTGGCGACAGCTCGCATCCAGCGTTTCTGAACGGTGCCGTCAACTACCGCCCCCATTGATTCAACAAGGCAACCACCTCGGCGCACTTCACTGTCAGCGGAAAGCTTCAAGTCAAAGCCCGGATACTCAGCTTCTATCGGACCCATGAGCGTCGCCAGATCCGCTGGATTCAATTTGACTCGAGCGCACTTGCCATCGCCCACAATCATGGTCAATGCGTCTCCAATTACTGGCAAAACAATCGATGGATCTATTGAAATCTCACGCCTGACGATGGTCTTGGCCAACTCGCAGGCCAGCTCCAGCACCCCTTGCGCCATGGTTTGCTCCGATGCATGGAGTTGCGCGTTTGCCGATTCAAAAAGTTTTACAAATTGTTGGGCGTTGTTTGTATTTTGGGTACGAATATGTTCATCAATTTGCTTCTGCGCCTCCAATATGGCGGTGGCGTGACCCTGAGCAAATCCATCTTCGAATCCAGCTTGCCGACTGGCTTCAGCGGTCGCAATGTCGGCAGTTTCCTCCTGCAGTTTCGCCTTTGCAGCAAAGCGGGCCGCCCTCGCATCGACAGCTCCAAAGGACCATTGGGTAACTGCGTCAATTTCTTCTCCCGGTGTGAATCGGGTTTGGCTTCTCGTACTCATACCATCGCGTCGTCGCCGCCACCACCGATAACAATGGTGCCCTCATCGGCCAGGCGACGTACCGTTTTGAGAATCTCCTTCTGTTGTGCCTCAACCTCTGACAAGCGCATCGGACCGCGGGATTCCAGATCTTCGCGAAGCGTTTCGGCTGCCCTGGAAGACATGTTGGCCAGAAACTTCTCCTTGAGCTCAGGTTGGGCCCCTTTCAAGGCGACGATCAGGGAATCAGATGCAACCTCTTTGAGTACCGCCTGAATGGACTTGTCATCAAGCTTCATGACATCGTCGAACACAAACATTTTGTCCATGATTTTTTGAGCCAACTCCGAATCGTGACTTCGGATGGACTCGATAACCGTGCCTTCGATGGCCGTTCCCATCAAATTGATAATCTCGGCTGCGGTCTTGACACCGCCCAAAGATGCCTTTCGAACCTTGTCGCCTCCCGCCAGAACTTTGTACAACACTTCGTTCAGATCCTTGAGGGCGCTTGGCTGAATGCCTTCCATAGTTGCAATACGCAGCATGACTTCGCCGCGCTGCCGTTCCACCAAATGCTTCAGCACGTCTGCAGCTTGATCAAAATCCAGATGAACGAGAATGGCCGCGACAATTTGCGGGTGCTCGTTGCGCAGCAACTCGGCTACAGACTGAGGGTCCATCCATTTCAGGCTTTCAATGCCAGACACATCGCCGCCCTGCAGTATTCGGTCAATCAATAAGGCCGCCTTGTCGTCCCCCAGTGCACGCTTCAGCACCGAACGCACATAGTCACCTGAATCGGATACCAGCAAGCTCTGCGCGGCAGCAACTCCTGTGAACTTGGTTACTATCTCGTCCACCCGCTCGCGGGTAACAGAATTGGTCTTCGCTATGGCTTCGCCCAGTTTTTGAACCTCTTTGGGCGACAGGTGCTTGAAAACCTCCGATGCCTCCTGCTCGCCCAGAGACATCATGAGGATGGCGGCATCTTCCAGACTGCGTCCTTGCGACATTGCGTGCTCCTGCGGTCGGCGTCAGGCCGCCGCCTCACCATTGATCCAGGTCTTGACAATATTGGCCACCGCGGCCGGATTGTCGCGAGTGAGTTTGCGCGCGTCTTCAAGCGCAAGCGCGGCTGGCGAGGCAGGTAGTGGCTCTGCGGGAGCGCCTGGCGCCATCAGCTGGGGTCGGTCCGTATCGTCTGCGACAACGGTATTGAGTTCACCTTTTCGCGTGATTTCAGAAACTCGGGGGTGAGTAAAAGTCTTCAGAGCTGGCTTGACAAAGCCCATCAAGACCAAAAGACCGAATAGAAGTGTGCCAACGGGCCACGCAAAGCTGCGCACCAGGTCCTGAACTTCGGCCTGCTTCCATATGGGCAGCTCGGTGGCGTTAGGTTTTTCTACCGTGAATGGCGCATTCATCAAATTCAATGAGTCACCCCGCTCTTTGTTGAACCCAATGGTTTCGCGAACCAACGCGGTCATCTTTTCGATTTGCGCATCAGTCATTGCAGTAGTCGTTGTCTTGCCTTTGTCATCGGTTGATGTTTGATGATTAACCACTACCGCAGCGCTCAAGCGCTTCACAACGCCTGAGCTACCCTTTACGACTTTGATCGTCTTGTCCACTTCATAGTTAATGATTGACTCCCGTTTGGTAGGCCCAGTCGATCCCGATGCGGCTGCGCCGCCCGGTGTTGCACCGGTAAGGCTTTGGGCGGCCCCGTTGATGGGGGCAGAACTTGGCCCCGGCGGCTGATTTGAAACAGCCCCAGGCACCCCACTAGGTACCGAGCCAGCTGCGCCATTAGTGCTTTCCACCAATTGCTGACTGCGGATGGCCGACGAGTCCGGAGACTGATTCGGACGGTGTTGCTCCGATGTGGACTCTGTCTGCGAGAAGTCGATCTCCGCCGTAACTTGCGCCTTCACGTTCTGACGGCCAACAACCGGCTCAAGTATGTCCAAAATCCTTTGGCGATAGAGTTGCTCCAATTGCTGCGTGTATTGCAACTGTTGGGCGTCACTACCATTGCCATCGGTACCATCCTGGTTCGCTGACAAGAGCTTGCCACTATCATCCAGCACACTCACAGCCTTTGGGTTCATCTCCGGCACACTGGATGAAACCAGGTGGACGATGCCAGCGATCTGGGCGCGATCCAACGTATTGCCCATATTCAAACTCACCAAAACTGATGCTGAGGGCTTTTGTTGCTCCCTGAAAAACCCATTCTGATTTGGAAGCGCCAGATGAACGCGGGCACTCTGTACGGACGACAATGACTGGATTGACCGGGTCAGTTCACCTTCGAGTCCACGCTGGAACGTCAAGCGCTCCTGAAACTGCGTCATACCGAACCGGTTGGACTCCATCATCTCGAACCCGGCCACTGATCCCTTGGGTAGCCCAAGAGATGCCAGGCGCAGCCGCGTATCGTGCACTTTATCGGCTGGCACCAAAATCGTGCCACCAGCCTCAGACTTATAGGGCACATTCAATTGCGACAGTTGGGCAATGATGGACCCGCCATCTTTGTCAGCCAGATTGGCATACAGAACGCGCCATTCTGCCTGGCGCCCCATAAAGATGCCGACAATTCCGACTGCCAGAAAGAGGGCGATTCCTACAAACAGGCGTAGCCGTTGCGATTGACTCATCCCGGCGAATCGCTGGGACACAGAGGGATTGTCAGGGACAGTAATGGCGGCGGTCATCTTTTCTACCGGTGAAGGAGCCCGTGGCTTCGCACCACGAATGCTTGAGATTATTCGGCCAGTCTCTTCTGACGTTGACTGAAAAAGGCGTGTTTTTGCCCGCCATTTCAACCAGATGATCGACTCATCGCAGAGCTACGATTCATCGGCCCATCAACTCATTGCGCAGCTGTACAAGCCGGAACATCATGGAATTGAGACTGACCCCTACCACCTTGCCCACAACGATGCGAGCCGGCTTGCCTGGACGCAGCAGCGCCGCGCAAGGCACGGGCGCTGCAGGGGCGGAAGGCTTTTCCGGCGCGCTGAAAAGCGCCCTGAGCTCTGTGAGCCAGGCACAAAACGATGCGACCCGTCTCCAGCGCGAGGTGCAAATGGAGAACCCGAACGTCAGCCTTGAAGAAACGATGGTGGCAATTCAGAAGGCCCAAATCGGCTTTCAGGCGACTCTGCATGTGAGAAATCGCATGGTTCAAGCCTACACCGACATCATGAACATGCAGGTATAAAGATATTGGGGCTTTCGGATATTTTATACATCAAATTGGCACATAGCCCCCGTCTTTATTAGCTTGTTAGCTATTGTTTTAATAGCTATTTGACCCTTTCACGGATCTTCAATCGCCTGAACCCATCGCCACAGAATATGAAGCAAGAATATTCAGCCCCTATGCTGGCACCCAAATACGTGAGCCAATTCAAATGCACGGGTGGGGATTGTCCAGATACCTGCTGCGCGGGCTGGAATATCACAGTGGATAGAAATACATTTCAGGGCTACCGCCGCGTTACCCACCCGGTCTTGAAGCCGCTATTCAAACAACACCTGGTTCAAGCCAACAGGGACTCTTTTTCAAATCACGGAAAATTCCAGCTGTCAGCATCCGAATCCAGGTGCGGCATGCAGGCGCAAAGCGGGTTGTGCAACGTACAGCAGCACCTAGGGGAAGAGGCACTGTCTGACACCTGTTACATCTATCCGCGCTCCGTACACAAGATTGATGCTCGCTTCGAGCAGACCCTGACGCTGTCATGCCCGGAGGCCGCACGTTTGGCACTCACACAGAGCGACGCGTTTGAGTTCATCGAGATCCCGTTCAAAACGCGCGAGTCAACAACCAGACAGTTGTCTCCGCTGCATGGTTTCGACGCACAAACCATGGATGAAGCCCGCTATTTGACCATCCAGCTCTTTCAAACCGTGGAGCTCACGAACGTTGATCGCCTGATACTGGTGGGGTGGCTGTGCAATCAACTTGAAGATTTGATGCAAACAAGCGGTCAGGCCGGCGCCATGGCAATGATGCAGGAGCTACGGGAGATGGTGGAGTCCGGCGCCTATAGACAGATTGTTTCTCAATTGTCCAACGATCCCAGGCTCGCGGCTAACGTGTTTGCGATCCTGTTTGGCAGTCCCGTCGGCACGGGTGTATCAGCCCATCAGCGTAGCGTTATTGATTCAGTTGCGGCCGGGCTCGGCTTTACAGGTTTGGCACAACCCGACGCAAAGACCATAGAGGCCAACTACCTGTGCGGCCTCGCCCACCTTGCAAACAGCGCTGAGCTCGTTGAAAAGATTTTGGCCAGGTATTTGCTCAATGACTTGCTGCGGGAGCTGTTCCCATGGGGTCAGGCCACTCCCATCGCACACTATCGTCGCCTACTTACCCGATATGGTGCCTTGCGATTGATGCTTGCCGCCGTTGCAAAGCACAAGGACTCATCACTCGACGAATCGACACTGGTTCACATAACCCAGGTATTTTGCCGACTTTACCAACACAACAATACTTTTGCCGTGCAAGCCGAGCGCCTTTTGACTGGCGCAGACTGGCATACCCTTGAGCAGTTGTATTTGCTGATCTAGTTTCGCTGGCAAATTTTGCAATACAAGGCTCAGTGCAGCATCTGACGCTGACCTTCGAACATTTGGTCACAATGCGCCAGCCACGGCTCCGCCAGGTACCGTATCTGGGCATCGTTGCTCAAGATGCGTTGCATAATCCGGGTTTTCTCAAGGCGATGATCAGCTGGCAAGTCTTCGCTTCGGGCTTTGTGCCGCAATTGCTCTATGAGCACCGCACAAGCGCCCTCAAACTGCACGACGCTATCCCAATCCTGCTCACGCGCTGCGTCGAGCATCTTGGCACTACTGTCCTCAATGGCCTTGTAATAATCAATCAGGCGTTCTGTCGTCTTCATTTTGAGCTCGTTTTGATTAAACATCATGCTGTTGCAGCCTGCACAGCAGCATCGCCCTGAATCTGGCGCCATCCATCCGCGACAGGGTGAATCAGCGCGATCGCCTCGTCAATTAGCTTGGTGTCGTTCTTGAGGTTCGCCTCGGTAATTCTGAAGATGCAAAATTCGTACAGGCTGTAGAGATTGCCGGCCAACTCGCCCCCACGTGAGGTGTCCAGGCCTGCCTTCAGGCCCTCTTCCAGAATACGGACCGCCCGGCTTATTGAGCGCCCTTTAGCGGCAATGTCTCCGGTCGACATGCTGCTTTTGGCTGCCGAAAGAGACTGCAGAAGTCCTTCAAACAGAAGGGCGACCAGTTGGTGCGGGTTGGCCACGGCAACTGATGTCTCCAGACCAACTGTTTTGTACGTGTTTGCGGAACGCATGCTGACGGGGGTAAACATTTGTAAAACTCCTTGTGTGCCTATGCTTTAAATATCGGCGAGACCACAAGGAAATCAAATGTTTTTAAACGTTCAATTGGAGGATTTGTTCCATTGTGCTAGCTGTGCCGTCACATAGGAATTCAAACCGTTTAGCTGCGCCATTTGGGCATCCAGAGCAGTGTATTGACGACGCAATTGTGTCTCCACTCTGGAGGCTCGGTCATTCACCCGATCCTGATCATCAGAGTTGCGCTTGATTGATCCTTGCAAGGCCGTTGACTTGTTTGACACGAGGCCGTCCACGGCAACCAGGCCACGCGCAAAGTCGCGCACCTTGAGTCCAAAGCCGTTGGTCGCAGCATTACCATTGTCCGTAGTAAACAGCTTTTTAAGCTCTTCGAGGGTTCCCATGGCCACATCAAGCTTTGTGGAATTTACCTTCAGCGTTCCATCGGTTTGCCGCTCAAGCCCTATATCCGATAGGCGGGAAAATGTAGAGCCCACGCTACCGGAGCCCAGCATGGAGCGCAGTGCATTTTGTAGACCAACTGTTGTGGCGTCGCCCTGCAAGAGGCCACCCCTGCGGCTAGCCGCATCGTACTTTGTGGCATCGCTCAACGTTGTGCTCAGTGCGTTGTATGTATCCACAAAGCTTTGAATATTCTTTTTGATCGCGTCTGAGTCGTTTTCGATACCAACTTCTACCGGCTCGGCAGTAGTCTGGCTTAACTGTAGCGTCACGCCTGGCACCACATCCGTCAACTTATTGGTAGCAGACTCAATCGCGACGCCGTTTATCTCCACCTGAGCATTTTGTGCAGCCTGGCTGCGAAACATGCCAGATGCAGAGGCGCTTGTCGCCACAGTGTCATTAAAACCAAACATTGAGAGGCCCGGATCGCCACTGGCAGCAATTTGAAAACCACTGTCCTCACCCGAAGTGTTTGAGCGGACGACCAGGCGTTCATTGGTGCCGTCCTTCAGCACCGTGGCCGTTACACCCGCATTCACTGCATTAATCTTGGATGCAATAGTGGCTACAGAATCTGTTGCACTAATCGCCACATCCACGCTCGGGGCCGATCCAGAAGCAAAGCTAGTGCCGCTCCATTTGCCAAGTTGAAGTGTGAGCGTTCCAGCCACACCAGCTGCCGTGCCAGCAGGTATGCCTACCGACGCTGCAGACTGTGCCCTGGCCAATTGTTGAACATTCACAGCCAGCGAAGTTGAGGCTGCACCTGCGCTCACGCTCACGCTTACAGCGGCGGAATTTGACGAACTCGCCTTTTGCGTATTCCAACCGGCTGCCCCACCCAAAAGGGCAGCAGCATCTCCCAAAGCAGATGCCTGCGACTTGATCTTGCCGTAAAGGCTGAGTTGGGACTGGAACGTTGAAGCCTTTGTTTGCAATTGTTGCAGCGGTTGCCGCTCAATAGCCACCAACTGGGTAACGATGCTGTTGACATCAAGCCCGCTTCCAACTCCTGCAGCTGAGATTGCCATGATTTTCTCCTTGAGTCAGCCGTTGACCAACTGTTTATCAAACGCAAAAAGGCGACGCGAGCCAATAGCTCGTCGTCGCCGGGAGGCCAGAAGAGCGGCCGTCAAGGCACGCTCGAATGGACACCTCAAAATTAACGCAGGAGAGCCAAAACACCTTGTGGCGCCTGATTTGCCTGAGCCACCATGGCTGTACCGGCCTGCTGCAGCACCTGGGCACGCGACAGCGATGCCGTTTCCATCGCGTAGTCAGCGTCCATGATCCGTCCACGGGAAGCCGCTGAGTTTTCAGCGCCCACACGCAGGTTGGAGATCACCGATTCAAAACGGTTCTGAGTAGCACCCCAAGTAGCACGGGTCGTGTTGATCGCGTCAATGTCTGTGTCCAGCTTGGCGATCTCGGCATTTGCCGTGGTGGTGGTGGCACCCAGGTCTGAGGAAGTGAACGTTGCAGCAGCGCCAGCCACCGAAATCGTGTCGCCACCATTAGCGCCAACCTGGAAGACGAAGGTTGTAGCGGCAATCACAGCCGTTCCGTTGAACTTTGTTGCGCCCGTCACGCGGGTGTTCTCTGCTGCGAGCAGCTTGAACTCCTGGTTCAGTGCGGCGATGTCCGACGTGGAGTTCGTGCCGTTTGATGCCTGCACTGCCAACTCACGCATACGCTGCAGGTTGTTTGAGACTGCACCCAATGCGCCCTCAGCCGTAGCAGCAAGCGAAATGGCGTCGTTTGCATTGCGAATGGCTACATTCATGCCCTTGGTTTGAGCATTCATGCGCTCGGCAATGGCGAGGCCAGCAGCGTCATCCTTGGCGCTGTTTACACGCAGACCTGAAGACAGGCGCTGCATGGAGGTGCTCAACGACGAGGCCGAGCCAGCCAGGTTACGTTGTGCGTTTAACGAGTTAACGTTGGTGTTGATGGTGGTCATAAGAAAACTCCTAATTAAGGGTAAGTAAATCCGGCATTGCTGCCAATCTCAACGCCAGTCCGAAGACCAGCCGCCATGACCGGAGCACTACGAAGTGAAGTACCTACCGGACGACGAGCCCTTGTTAGAACCCGCTGAGAATGTTTTCGGACGACCTGACGTAAAACTTGAGAAAAATATTTCTGTCGACTCAGACTCCGCCATTTCTCGCTATTCCACCCACGAGATTTCGACAGACAGGAACAATAGTCCGCCGCGGCACGCTTCAAACCTCAGAAATGACCGGCTTTTGGGACGTTCATTGAACTTAAGGTTTATTGACGGTTCAGCACAATTTCTCCACTGCCCAAACCAGTCAGCGCCCGCTGACACTTATCGGCAGCAATGCCGGATTTATTCAGCTTTCAAGGAGCCCTTTTTATGACGACGATCAACACCAACACGGCGTCGCTGAACGCGCAACGCAACCTCTCAACGTCTGCAACGACTCTGGGCACCGCCATGCAGCGCCTTTCTTCAGGTCTGCGGGTAAACAGCGCCAAGGATGACGCTGCTGGCCTTGCCATTGCCGAGCGCATGAACACCCAGACACGTGGCATGAACGTGGCGATACGCAACGCCAACGACGCTATTTCATTAGCGCAGACGGCTGAGGGTGCTTTGGGCGCCATTACAAACAACCTTCAACGCATGCGCGAGCTTGCGGTGCAGGCGGCCAACGGGACGAACGGCACAACGGATATTGCGGCGCTGGACAACGAGTACCAATTGCTGGCCGCAGAAAACACCCGTGTTATCAGTTCAACGAAATTCAACGGCCAGAATCTGCTCAATGCCGCGACGGCCTTTCAATTTCAGGTTGGCGCAAACGCCGGGGAGTCAATCACCATCACCGCGACTGTGGCGACTCAGACCGCCACGACGCTTGGCACCACCAACGCGTCGGCAAGTGGCCAGCTCACCGCACTTGACACGGATTTGGACTCAATGAACTCGATTCGTGCGACCTGGGGCGCATCGCAAAATCGATTCGAAGGTGTGATCTCCAACTTGCGGGTGGCCTCCGAAAACTCCGCTGCCGCACGCGGCCGCATCATGGATGCGGACTACGCCATGGAAACTGCTAATCTTTCGCGCGCTCAGGTGTTGCAACAGGCTGGCACAGCCATGGTCGCACAGGCCAATCAGCTGCCACAGAGCGTGCTTTCACTATTGCGTCAGTAATTTAGAAAGTTCGCCTCAAATTCGGGCTGAAGTGGCCCACGAAGAAAAGCCGCAGGACCTGCGGCTTTTTGCGTTTGGAGACAAAGTAGTAGAAATAAGTCAGGGTTTCCCTCTCATATCTGAAAATTTGTAGGAAATTGCCTTACAACAAGGCGCTCTAGCCCTTACACGCCGTGCAGCCGTTTTCTGATTCAAGTTCCTGGCACACCCGCGCAGAATTGCTCCATCGCAACCCAAACGGGATGCACCAACCCAGGAGCACCAAATGACCGACGAGCAAATTACCGCTGAGATTCGTGACGCCAACGTGACCTACCTCATGCTGGCCCAGAACCTGATCCGCCAGGACAAGGCTGCAGCGCTTTTCCGACTGGGTCTATCCGAGGAAGCTGCAGACCTCCTGGTCACACTGTCTCCCGCACAGGTATTGAAAGTGGCTGCTGGCAACATGCTGTTGTGCCGTTTCCGCATGGATGACGAAGTGGTTTGGAATCTCCTGACCAACCACAGCGCCAAGAAAGTGGACAGCGATGCGGCCACGAAGCTGCATGCCAGCATCCTGATGGCCGGCCGGTTCGCCGAGTCGATGTAATTCAAGATATTCCCGTTTCACTCCCTCAATCCATTCTGGAGCCATCATGGTAGCTAAAAGTGTTCTGAACGATTCCCGCCAAATTGAACGGGCCGTTTCCCTTATCCAGCTGGGCGCGCGCCTGCAGGTTCTGGAAAGTGAGACAGATTTGTCTTACGAGCGCCTGCTTCGCCTCTACAAGGAAGTGGCCGGACGTTCACCCTCGAAGGGGCAATTGCCTTTTTCGACCGACTGGTTCCTGACCTGGCAGCCCAACATTCATGCCTCACTTTTTCTGAATACTTATGAGTATCTTTCGAAGGTGAGTGCCATGGATGATATTGATGCTGTCATGAAGGCATTTCACCTCTACAGCGAGCAGATCGCCTCCTGCGGTATTGAGCCACTCCTGTCCATTACACGGGCCTGGCGTCTGGTGAAATTTGTGGACAACAATATGCTGTCAATGACCAAGTGCTCCAAATGCGGGGGGCACTTTGTGTCCGAGACCTACGAAAACCCCCGTAACTTTGTGTGCGGCCTTTGTGAGCCACCAGCACGCGCCGGCAAAAGCGGCGGCTCCGGAAACATCCACTTACATTGACACCAGAGCGCCCCGACGCGCCCACCCGACAAAAAAGGCCCCGTATCGGGCCTTTTTCCATTCATTAACCCTTTCAAGTCCCGGTACGCTTGGCCGATAACTTATTGATAACAGTCTGCGCGTACGCGGCAGGTATCAAAGGTCATTTCAATCCTGTCTTCAGATTGCGAATATGTTTGTCATCATTGGCTGGTTAGTGGTTCTGGGATGCGTTTTCGGCGTGTTCATTGCGCACGGGGGAAACATTACCGTCATCCTGCACGCATTGCCATGGGAAATGATCACGATTGGCGGCGCTACGCTGGGTGCCTTTCTGGCGAACAACCAGATGAAGGTGGTCAAGGCAACACTGAAGGGATTGGGTGCATGCTTTAAGGGCAGCAAGTACACCAAGGCACGCTACATGGAACTCATGGCCTTGTTGTTTGACATTCTGCAGAAAGCCCGAAAGGAAGGGTTGATGGCCATTGAGAAGGATGTAGAGGCGCCACATGAGTCGGAGATTTTCAAAAAATATCCCGCCGTTGGCAACGATCACCACGTTGTGGAGTTCACGACAGACTATTTGCGAATGATGGTTTCCGGCAACCTCAATGCACACGAAATCGAGTCCTTGATGGACAACGAAATTGATACCCACCACCACGAAGAACACGCCGCCGTATCGGCCATTCAACGCGTGGCAGGCGGCTTGCCTGCTTTTGGGATTGTGGCCGCGGTACTTGGAGTCGTTAACACCATGGGGTCGGTTGGCCAGCCGCCCGCGGTCCTGGGAGGCATGATTGGATCAGCCCTCGTAGGCACTTTTCTAGGCATTTTGCTGGCCTACGCATTTGCTGAGCCGTTGGCGGGTCTGCTAGAGCAAAAGGTTGAAGAGAGCGGCAAAGAGTTGCAATGTATAAAGACAACCCTCTTGGCGTCGATGCAGGGCTACAACCCGGCCACTGCGATTGAATTTGGGCGCAAAGTGTTGTATTCAACTGAGCGCCCATCATTCTCAGAGCTGGAAAGCCATGTGAAAGGCAAGAAGTAGCCATGGCTAGCGACTCAAAGAAGCTACAACCCATCATTATCAAGCGGGTTAAGAAGGGCGGGCATGCGGCTCACGGGGGAGCCTGGAAAATTGCCTACGCTGACTTTGTGACCGCGATGATGGCATTTTTTTTGCTGATGTGGTTGTTGGGCTCTACATCAGAAGGCGATAAAAAGGGACTGTCAGACTATTTCAATGCGCCGTTGAAGGTTGCACTCCAGGGTGGTAGCGGGGCTGGTGCCAGCAACAGCATTCTCAACGGAGGCGGCAAGGACCTCACCCGCACCACAGGCCAGGCGCCCCGTGGCGAAGGTGATGACCCAATCAAGCGAAAGATGGCGGCAGATATGTTGCGCGCCGAAATTGCCAGGCAAGACGCAAGAAAAATGGAGACACTTGGCGCAAAGATCAATGCCGTGATTTCCAATAATCCAAAACTCGCCGAGTTCCTCTCGCAGATCAGGTTGGAAACCACGCCTGATGGGCTGCAAATACAAATTGTTGACGAACAGAATCGCCCCATGTTCGATACCGGCAGTGCCTTGGTAAAGCCCTATATGCGGGAGATATTGAGAGAGATTGGAGCGGCACTTAACGGCGTGGATAACAAAATCAGCCTTGACGGTCACACCGATCGGTCACCATATGGAAACGGGGATCGCGGATACAGCAACTGGGAGTTGTCTGCCGACCGCGCGAACGCATCCCGTCGGGAACTTGTAGCGTCTGGCATGCCGGACGAAAAGCTAGCCCGGGTAACGGGCCTGGCGTCGAGCAGCCTGATAGATTTACAAAACCCCCTGTCTCCTGTGAACCGCAGAATCAGCATCTTGGTAATGACGCGTGAAGCGGAAGAGCGGCTGATGGGCACGGCAGGCGACTCCAAAACACGGCACGGGACAAATGATCCACCACCAGACTCAGCCAGCAAACCCTAGACGTTTTGTATGCGCACCCAACATTTCCCATTAATCAGATTATTTGTATGAGTAGAGGAAACCATGACCACTGAACTCCGATTTTTAGTCGTAGATGATTTTTCGACCATGCGGCGAATCGTTCGCAACCTCCTGAAGGAGAGTGGCTTTACAGAGGCGGATGAGGCTGAAGACGGCGTGGTAGCGCTGCAAAAGCTGCGTGCAAGCAAATTCGATTTCGTTGTCACTGACATCAACATGCCCAACATGAATGGCTTTCAACTGTTGACCGAGATCAAGCAGGACGAAAAGCTTAAACACCTGCCTGTGCTGATGGTGACAGCTGAAGCACGCAAGGAAGATATTGTCTTGGCAGCCCAGCAAGGTGCGGCTGGATATATCGTGAAGCCATTCACCAAAGCAGTGCTGGAAGACAAAGTCAACCACATTCTGACGAAAGTAGGGTTGAAATGAACACACCACAAGCGTCCAGCGTGACGGCTGCCATAGGGGACGCACCCATGCAGGACGTTCATCAGAGGATCGGGCATCTCACGCGCCAGTTGCACGACTCACTTAACGGCTTGGGATTGACGGAGCAGCTAAAGGATTCTGTTGAAGGATTGCCGGACGCCAAGAGTCGCCTCGCCTATATAGCCCGTTTGACCGGTGACGCGGCTGAAAAGGTACTGAATCGGGTTGATCAGGCCAAGTCTCTGCATGACGGCATCGCTGCAGCCACGCGTCAAATGGCTGAATTGATCGTCAAAGATCCGGTGGGTGCGGTAGCCAAAGGTCACGTCATGAATTTCGTTAGCCAGGTGGAAGAGTCGTCGAAGGCCATTGACCAACACTTGACAGAGATCATGATGGCTCAGGACTTCCATGACTTGACCGGACAAGTCATCGCCCGCGTCGTTACCTTGACGACGGCCATAGAACAGCAACTGGTTCAACTGCTCATCGAAACGGCACCCACAACAAACGCCGCCGGGGTAACCACTCAACCCATCGCAGCGACTGCAACGATTTCCGCAATGCCATCTTCGCTGGCGGGGCCAGTGGTTTGTCCAGAAGGAAACACCGATGTCGTAACTGACCAGTCGCAAGTGGACGATTTACTGGCGAGCCTGGGTTTTTAAGGCACAACAGCAGAAGTCTTCCGGTGAGCGAGAACTCTCGCTCACCATTGAATATGGCGGTGTAATGCTGGCCTTATTTCCCTTTAGTTTTGGCGGGTGCTAATGA
>JAHEBY010000167.1 GCA_024642025.1 Comamonadaceae bacterium
ATGCTCATGCTGGACGGGGGCTAGTTCTTAAAAACAAGGGATCATTTCTCTTGTTTTACTGATCCTGGTGGCCTTGACAGTCAGTCCGCGATATTCAGCTCTTCATATCGCTGGCCAACATCACATCACTTTCAACGACATCCGCTACTGGATGCGCCCACAGCCAGAGAAGCTCCGCAACGCTCTCAATCCCGATGCGCTTGGTGGCGGAGAACAGCCTGACCTCGCCCCCGCCCGCCTGCAGATTCATGATGGACACGGCTTTGGTTTGTTCGCTGCGGTTGAGCTTGTCGGCTTTTGTCAGAACGACCAGAAACTTCAGGCCTTCGGCAACCCGGGGGCGAATCACGTCCAGCAAAATTTCGTCCAGCTCAGTCAGGCCGTGGCGTGGATCGCACAGCAGCACGATGCCCTTGAGGTTTTCCCGCGTCACGAGGTAGTTGGCCATCACCTGCTGCCAGCGAATCTTGTCCTGTTTGGGCACGGCGGCGTAGCCATAGCCGGGCAAATCCGCCAGCACCGCGTCGGTAACGCCCTGCTTACCGAGGGAAAACAGGTTGATATGCTGGGTTCGCCCGGGCTTTTTGGAGGCAAATGCCAGGTGCTTTTGCTGTGTGAGGGTGTTGATGCAGGTCGATTTGCCCGCATTGGAGCGGCCTACAAACGCGATTTCAGGCACGTCCAGCGCAGGCAAAAAGTGCAGTTCCGGGGCTGTCGTGAGAAATTTGGCAGTGTGCAGCCAACCTAATGCGATGGTGGATGCGGTTGCGGGAGGTGCGCCGCTTTTGGCGCTGGCAGCTGGCGGCTTGGGGTGAATAGTCATGGATGCACGGGGAGACCGAAGGCACCATTGTAGAATGCAGGCTGTTTTACGCCGCTTTATGTGGTGTTCCTACGGTTGCCTGGCAGTTTGCCTGTTACTAGATATTCCAAATCCATGAAGTCGATTGCCCACCTGCTCCTGGTTGCCTCCCTGGCTGTTGTATCCACCGTTTCCGGCTACGCCGAGGAAGCAAAGCCGGCCGACGCCAAAGCGCCCGCCGAGGGCCATGCTACGGCGGAACCGGCCAAAATGGTCAAGCCCGATCTCGCCAAAGGCGAGGCCAGCTTCACGGCAGTCTGTGCGGCGTGCCATGGTGCAGACGGCAACTCTGGCACGCCGGCCAATCCCAAACTTGCGCAACAGCACCCGGAGTATCTGATCAAGCAGTTGCACGAGTTCAAATCGGGCAAGCGCGCCAATGCCATCATGAGCGGCTTTGCGGCGACTCTGTCCGATGACGATATGCGCAATATTTCCTATTGGGTCACTGCCAAGAAAGGCAAACCCGGGTTTGCCAAAGACAAAGAGCTGGTTGCGTTGGGCGAGCGCATTTACCGTGGTGGCATTGCAGACCGCCAGATCGCGGCTTGCGCGGGTTGCCATAGCCCCAATGGTGCTGGCATTCCCTCACAATATCCGCGCCTGAGCGGTCAGCACGCCGAATATGTGGCGGCGCAACTCACGGCCTTCCGTGACGGCGTACGCAAGAACAATTTGCAGATGACCCAGGTGGCTGCAAAGTTGAATGATCGCGAGATCAAGGCCGTATCAGATTACGTTGCCGGTTTGCGCTGACACTTCGTAACAGGTGCCCGGTTCCAGATGGGAACCAATAACCTTTGGGCAACCCTAACAGGGGCGGGATTGTTTATCAATGCCCGCCCTTTTAATTGGCTTTTCAGGACAAGTTATCGATGAGCGTTTCCACTGAGGGTATCGAAGTCAACAGCGGCTCGCGCGTGTGGCGTGCCGCTGTTGAGCTGCTCTCGTCCATGCGGTTCTCGATCTCTTTGCTCACGGTAATTTGCATTGCCTCGGTGATTGGCACGGTACTCAAGCAGCATGAGCCGATCAACAATTATGTGAACCAGTTTGGCCCGTTCTGGGCTGATGTGTTTGGCCGGGTGAGTCTGTACTCGGTTTATAGCGCGTGGTGGTTTCTGTTGATTCTGGCCTTTCTGGTTACCAGCACCTCCCTGTGCATCGCCCGCAACGCGCCAAAAATTCTGGTTGACCTCAAGGCGTACAAAGAAAATATTCGTGAGCAAAGCCTCAAGGCCTTTGGTCATCGGGCAGAGGGCCATTTGGCCGACGTGCCTGAGGCCGCAGCACAACGCCTGGGCAACATGCTCTCTGAAGGCGGCTGGAAAGTGAAGCTGCAACAGCGCGACACTCCTTCCGGCGCGGGCTGGATGATTGCTGCCAAGGCTGGTGCGGCCAATAAGCTGGGCTACATCGCTGCGCACAGTGCGATTGTGCTGGTGTGTCTGGGTGGTCTGCTGGATGGTGACCTGGTCGTGCGGGCGCAAATGCTGTTCGACGGGAAAACCGCCTTTAGAGGTGGCGGCATGATTGCCGACGTGGCACCCGAACATCGCCTGAGTGATCGTAACCCGACCTTTCGCGGCAACCTTTTGGTGGCCGAAGGCGCCCAATCCAGCACGGCGATTTTGAATCAGTCCGATGGCATTCTGATTCAGGAGTTGCCCTTCGCGATTGAGCTGAAAAAATTTGTCGTGGAGTTCTACTCCACCGGCATGCCGAAGCTCTTCGCAAGCGACATCGTCATTCACGACAAGGAAACCGGAGAGGCCATTCCGGCTCGCGTAGAAGTCAATCACCCGGTCCGCCACAAGGGCGTTGAGATTTACCAGTCCAGCTTTGACGATGGCGGCTCCAGCCTCAAGCTCAAAGCGGTTCCGATGCGTTCGGGCGCGCAACCATTTGAGCTGGAAGGTGTCGTAGGCGGATCATCGCAGCTCACACGTGGCACGGGCGATGCTGGCCGCCCAGAAGATAAATTGACTGTGGAATACACCGGATTGCGCGTCATCAACGTCGAGAATTTTTCGGGCAACGGTACCGGGGTGGATGTACGTAAGGTCGACCTTAAAGACGCTATCCAGTCGCGTATGGGGGCCGCGAACAAAACAGCCACAAAGAAGGAATTGCGCAACGTGGGGCCCAGCGTGACTTACAAGTTGCGGGACTCGGCGGGCCAAGCCCGCGAGTATCACAACTACATGCTTCCCGTCGATACCGGAGACGGCATACCGGTTTTCCTGATGGGGATTCGCGACACACCGTCTGAGCCATATCGTTACCTGCGTGTGCCAGCGGACGATCAGGGTTCCACGGATGAGTTCATGCGCATGAAGGCTGCATTGATGGAGTCGGGCATTCGCAAGCTGGCGATTGACCGGTACGCAGCCAAGGCGGTAGACCCGTCCCGACCCGAGCTGGCTCAGCAGCTGGCTGCATCTGCGTCCCGAGCCTTGGCACTATTTGCTGGAGATGTAGCTGGCAATGGTGGTAAATCTGCGGCAGGGCTGCAGGCAGTGGCGGATTTTATCGAAGGCAACGTGCCAGAGGCCGAGCGGCCAAAAGCGGGTGAGGTGCTGATTCGCATTTTGAACGGCAGCCTGTTTGAACTGGCCCAGACCGCACGCGAGCGGGCCGGGCTCCCACCACTGGCTCCTAGTGAAAAATTACAGGGCTTCATGACACAGGCTGTAATCGCATTGAGTGATGCCAACGCCTACCCTGCGCCATTGACGCTGCAACTGACGGATTTCAAGCAAGTGCAGGCCAGTGTGTTCCAGGTGGCTCGCGCTCCCGGCAAAAATGTGGTTTATCTGGGTTGCCTATTGCTGATTCTGGGCGTTTTTGCGATGCTCTACGTCCGGGAGCGGCGATTGTGGATTTGGCTGGCACCACAAGCAGGTGATGGTGGAGCCGAACCCGGTGGCTCAAACGCGACCATGGCGCTTTCGTCGAACCGCAAAACCATGGATGGTGACCGTGAATTCGAGAAGCTCAAACTGAAGTTGATTGGTGTGAAGGACTAGACCCATGAATACGATTACGCATGCCGCTTCGTCGGCACCCACGATTCGATTGAACGAAGGCTTTTTTGCGCGACGCAACTGGTTTGACTGGCTTTTTGCCGCGCTGGCGATGGCGGCTGGGCTCTTCGCGTTCTCGCGCTACGCCAGCTTCATGGATGTGTACGAAAAAGGCATTCTGATCGGCGCCGTGCCTGCCGTTATCTGGTTAGGCTGGTTTTGGCGCCCTGTGCGCTTGCTGCTTGTTTTGGTGGCGGGTTTCGCCTTGCTGGGCATAACGTCTTATCAAGGCAGTCTGGCCCGGGCAGAAACAGTTTTCTGGCTTAAATACTTTTTATCCAGTCAGTCGGCCATTTTGTGGATGAGCGTGCTGTTTTTTATGGCGACCATTTTCTACGGCATTGGCACCTTTGCCACCGGGCAGAGCCGGAACATGGAGATCATTGGTTCACGCATTACCTGGGTCGCGGTCGGCATGGCGCTCGTGGGCACCCTGGTGCGATGGTATGAGAGTTACCTGATTGGCGCGGACGTGGGGCATATCCCGGTCAGCAACCTGTATGAAGTGTTCGTGCTGTTTTGCTGGTTGACGGCGGCCTTTTATCTGTATTTCGAAGAGCAGTATCAGACCCGGGCATTGGGTGCTTTTGTACTATTGATCGTCAGCGCCGCGGTCGGCTTTTTGCTGTGGTATTCGGTGGTGCGTGGTGCGCACGAAATCCAGCCTCTGGTGCCCGCACTCAAAAGCTGGTGGATGAAGTTGCACGTTCCCGCCAACTTCATCGGTTACGGGACCTTCTCGCTTTCAGCCATGGTCGCATTTGCGTACTTGATCAAACAGCAGGGGGCTGAGACGCGCTGGTACAAGCTTACGCCATTGTGGTTGTTGGGTATGGTGCTGTGCTTTCTGCCGCTGGTGTTCCGTAAAAGTTCGCCAGAAGCGGGTGGTTCGTACTGGATTGGGTACTTGTTTGTTTCCTTTTTGATCGTCGGCGGCATTTTGCTGGGCCGAAAGCGCATCGCCGAACGTCTGCCAAGTTTCGAAATTCTTGACGATGTGATGTACAAGTCGATCGCAGTCGGGTTCGCTTTCTTTACCATTGCCACAGTACTTGGTGCGCTTTGGGCTGCAGAGGCCTGGGGCGGTTACTGGAGCTGGGACCCTAAAGAAACCTGGGCGCTCATTGTTTGGCTTAACTATGCGGCCTGGCTGCACATGCGTCTGATGAAAGGCCTGCGCGGCACGGTGGCCGCCTGGTGGGCTCTGGGTGGACTCGCCGTGACGACATTTGCGTTTTTGGGGGTCAACATGTTTTTGAGCGGCTTGCACAGCTATGGTGAACTGTAAAGCCCGGGCAAAGTTGTAAGAAGCTCGCTCAGTGGGCGACTATTGGGCATTGGACGACGTGTGCCAACGTGCACGCTGAGTAAACCGCATAAAGGAACCCATTGCCATGATTATCAGGACGCGTCAGGACGGATTCATTCACCCGGTAGCCAGCGAAATAACGCCCGAGAGCGTTTACGCGGGCCGACGCGACCTCATCAAACTCATGGCAACCGGCGTAGCAGGTGCTGCGCTGGCCACGTGGGCGACGCGCGATGCGCTGGCGCAGGTTCCCCGCCCTAACAAGCTTGCGGCCTTGGCGGGTGGCAAGTCGACGGTCAGTGGTGCGAACACCATGGAAAAGATCACGGATTACAAGGACGCCAGCACATACAACAATTTCTATGAGTTCGGGACCGACAAATCTGACCCAGCCAAAAACGCGCATACCCTGAAGACAACACCCTGGACGGTAGAAATCGAAGGTTTGGTCAAGAAGCCGGCGAAGTATGCGCTGGAGGACCTGCTCAAACTCAGTGCGCAGGAAGAGCGCATCTACCGGCTGCGCTGTGTGGAGGGTTGGTCCATGGTGATTCCGTGGGTGGGCTATTCATTGTCTGAACTCATCAAAAAGGTAGAACCCACCAGCGATGCCAAGTTTGTGGAGTTTGTGACACTTGCCGACCCCAAGACAATGCCGTTTGTGGGTTCGCGCGTGCTGGACT